>JBDHQY010000208.1:0-5327 GCA_039807315.1 Steroidobacter sp.
CAGGACCGGACGCTCGAGTCCGAGCTGGGCGCCAGCACTTATGCCAAGGTGGCCGAGCAGGCGCGCCGCAGCGGCATCGATCCGGCGCTGCTCAGCCGCTTCCGCCCATGGCTGGCCGCGATGACGCTGGTGCAGCTGCAGCTGATGAAACAGGGGCTGGATCCCAATGCGGGCGTGGAGCAGCAGCTGACGGCGCGCGCCGCCGCCGACGGCAAGGAGATCATCGGCCTGGAAACGCTGCAGCAGCAACTGGGCATGCTGGCGGGGCTGTCGCGCGAGCAGCAGCGCGAGTTCCTGATGTACAGCGTCGAGGACATCGAGCGCGCCAGCCAGGAGATCGACCGGCTCATCGACGCCTGGCGCAAGGGCGACACCCGGACGCTGGCGCAGCTGCTGGCGGAAGGCTTCGAGAAGTATCCGGACCTGTACCGACCGCTCACCGTCGAGCGCAATCGCCAATGGATCCCCAGCATCGAAAAGCTGCTGGACGACCCGGACGATTATCTGGTGGTGGTCGGCACGCTGCACCTGGTCGGCAAGGACAGCGTGATCGAGCTGCTCGAGCGCAAGGGACACAAGGTGACCCAGCATTGAACGGCTCGGGCGCATGGCGCCGGCCGGCGCGATCCATGCAGCTGCCCGACCCTGGCGCGAAGCTTCAATCCGCCGCTTTGCCCGCTCCGTAACGCCAGACCTGCACCTTCTCCAGCGTCACCAGCCCGCTGCCCATCAGCGCTTCGAGCTGTGGCAGAAAGCCCTGGATCCTGGCCTCGCTGTCGACGATCTCGATCACCAGGGGCAGATCCGTCGACAGGCGCAGGACCTTGGCGGTGTGCAGGTGGCTGGAAGCGCCATATCCCATCGGCCCACGCAGCACGGTCGCGCCCGCGAGGCCGTATTGTCGCGCCGCGAGTACGATCGCCTCGTACAGTGGCTTGCCGTCGTGACGATCGCTTTCGCCCAGGAAAATCCGCAGCAGAGCCGCGTCGGCCGGCAGGCACGCCATGGTCACGAGCCTCGCAGTTGATTGAAATGCGCGGTGGCGACGAAACCCAGCCAGACCGCGATCAGGCAGGCCGCAACCGACAGGGCAATGTTGGCAGCCGCATAGCCCCACTCGCCGTCACGCAGCAGGTTCAAGGTCTGCAGGCTGAAGGAGGAGAACGTGGTGAATCCGCCGAGCACGCCGATCATCAGGAACTGGCGCGCCTCGACACCGACGTACCAGCGGCCATCCGGCTCGCCCATGGCCGCCAGCACGCCGATCACGAACGAGCCGATGACGTTCACCGTCAGCGTGCCCCACGGAAATACCTCGCCGGCACGCTGCGCGACGAAGCCCGAGCACCAGTAGCGCGCGGCGCCGCCAAGGGCGCTACCGAAGGCAATCAGGAGATAGGTCATGCGCTATCTCCTCACGCCCGTCAGACCTCGATCATCTCGAAGTCTTCCTTGCCCGCGCCGCAGTCCGGGCAGCGCCAGGACAGCGGCACGTCTTCCCAGCGGGTGCCGGCAGCGATGCCCGAGACGGGGTCCCCCTTCTCTTCCTCGTAGACGTAGCCGCAAATCACGCACATGTAAGCTTTCATTATTTATTAACTGAACGCGCCGCCGCACGGGGAACCAGGAGGGCTGCGGATTATAGGGAAAGTAAGGCAGTCGAGGACAGTAAGACCACGAATGAGCCGCGCCGGACGGATGCTTCCCGCGCGCCGTGCCCGTAAACTCGTGCATCTTCGAGCTTTCCCGGAGTCTGCCTTTGTCCCTGTTTACCGATGCCAGCCGCTACATCCCGGGCGGCGTGAATTCCCCCGTCCGTGCTTTCCGCTCAGTGGGCGGCGAGCCGATTTTCATCGAGCGCGCCAGCGGTGCGTACCTGTTCGCGCAGGACGGTCGGCGCTATATCGACTACGTCGGTTCCTGGGGGCCGATGATCCTGGGCCATGCGCATCCCGACGTCATCCGCACCGTCCAGGAGCGCGCCGCTCTCGGACTCTCCTTCGGCGCGCCGACGCAAATCGAAACCCTGCTGGCACGCAAGGTCTGCGAGCTGATGCCGTCGATCGAGCTGGTGCGCATGGTCAGCTCCGGCACCGAGGCGACCATGAGCGCCATCCGGCTGGCGCGCGGCTTCACCGGCCGCAGCAAGATCGTCAAGTTCGAAGGCTGCTATCACGGTCACTCCGATTCGCTGCTGGTGAAGGCTGGCTCCGGCGCGCTGACCCTCGGTGTTCCCACCTCGCCTGGCGTACCGCCGGAGCTGGCGGCTCACACCATCACGCTCGCCTACAACGACATCGACCAGGTGCAGCGAACCTTCGCGGAACTCGGCAGCGAGATCGCCTGCATCATCGTCGAGCCGGTCGCCGGCAACATGAACTGCGTGCCGCCGCTGCCGGGCTTCCTGGAAGCACTGCGCGCCGTCTGCGACACGCACGGCAGCGTGCTGATCTTCGATGAGGTGATGACCGGATTTCGCGTGGCCCTAGGCGGGGCGCAGGCGCTGTACGGCATCAAGCCGGACCTGACCACGCTCGGCAAAATCATCGGCGGCGGCATGCCGGTGGGCGCGTTCGGCGGACGCCGCGACATCATGCAGAAGATCGCGCCGCTCGGCCCGGTGTATCAGGCCGGCACGCTGTCCGGCAACCCGGTGGCCATGGCCGCCGGCCTGGCGACGCTGGAAGCGATCAGCGTTCCGGGCTTCCATGAAACGCTGGCCGGACGCACTACCCGGCTCATGGAAGGACTGACACAGGCTGCGCGCGCCGCCAACGTGCCGCTCAGCACCAATCACGTCTGCGGCATGTTCGGCCTGTTCTTCACCGACAAGGCGGCGGTGCGCAGCTTCGACGACGTGATGGCCTGCGACGTCGAGCGCTTCAAGCGCTTCTTCCACGCCATGCTCGATGCAGGCGTGTATCTGGCGCCCTCGGCATTCGAGGCCGGGTTCGTCTCCATCGCGCACGGCGAGGAAGAGATCGAGAAGACGATCGCAGCAGCCCGCCATGCATTTACGCGCGGCTGACTATTCCACCGCGAAAGGGTGAGAGAGCCTCCTGCTCTTCACCCTTCGCTCCGGTGCCCGCGCATCGTCGGCTCGAGGACGCAACTTGAAATGCTTGGTCATCAACCTGGATCGTTCGGCGGACCGGCTGCTTCACATACGCAGTGCCTTCGCGCACCTGGGTATCGATTTCGAAAGGGTCGGTGCCGTCGACGGCGCGAAGCTGCCGGAAGAAACGATTAGGCAGATCAACGCGCGCAACGAATGGATTCGGAGCTTGACCCGGGCGGAGGTGGGCTGCCTGCTGAGCCATCGAATGTGCTGGGAAACCATCGCGGCAGGCACGGAGCCATATGCCGCCATCTTCGAGGACGACATTCGACTCTCCGCCCTGGCGCAGCCGCTGCTGCGCTCGTCGGACTGGATACCGCAGGACGTCGGCTTCATAAAGCTCGAAACCCGAAATCGCGCCGTCGTCGTCGGCTGGACGGCGCGGCGAGTTTCACCCGAGCATCGATTGGCACGCCTGTTCAGCTTTCACGACGGCCTGGGGGGCTATATCCTCTCCAGATCAAGCGCGCACTGGCTGTGCTCGCAGATTCCCGAACGCGCAGCGCCCGTCGATCAGCTGGTCCTGAACCCCCGGTTCGACATCTTTCCTCGTCTCAACGCCTTCCAGCTCACCCCTTCGATCTGTATCCCCCAACAGATCGCGCGACGCGCGGACGATCGACTTGATGCGATCCCCAGCACTATCGACCCGGACGGCAACCTCTACGAATCCGACCAATCGCTGCTGCAACAATCGCGTCCGGCCGCAGGTCCGTTGCAGAGGGAAATCACCAGGATTGCCGCGAGCCTGCGACGGGCGGCTACCGGACGGCAACGAATCCGCATTCCGTACCGCTGAGCAGCGCCGAGCTGTGTGCTGCAGCTCGCTAGTAGCGATAGCTCAGCGACAAGGTGGCGCTGCTGATGTCGTAGAACACGTCCGGACGCGGATTCACCGCCGGATCGCTGGGCAGCAGCTTATCGCGGGCCACCTTGTCGGCGTAGCGCAGATCCAGGCCGACATCGAAGCGCGGCAGCACGTCGCGCCACTGCACACCGGCGCCGACGTAGTAGCCATAGGCCGGCGTTGCCAGGTTGTAACGGGCAGCACCTGCGAACACGCTCAGTGCCAATGGATTGTCGAAGCGGTAGCGGTAGTCGAGCGCACGAACCGCCAGCAGCAATTCGTCCTCGATCTGATCGAGTTCGAGACGCACGCCTAGATCACTGTGCTCGGAAATAGGACGACGCGCCCCCAGTCCCAGATGTGCAGCGGCTCGAGCTCCGGTGGTCCTGGTCGGACTGCCGTCACCCAGACGGATCTGCACGTCGCTCAGGTTGACACCCGCGTCGACGAAAAGCTCCGCACCCGCCGGGCGCCCGCCAGCCTCCAGACCGAGAACCGAGGCATTGCCCGCCCAATCGTCGCCGAAGCGCGCATAGCCGGCGACCCGACCGAAACTCTTGCCGTAGACATCACGGCCGGCCATGACTTCGGTACCCACCGTAAATCCGCGAACCGGCCAGGAGTAGCTGACCGTCAGATCGTAGGCGCGCCGATAATCGGCCCCGAAATAGTCCTCGTTGGCCAAGGTGCGGGCACGCAACTGCAGCACGCCGCCGAACGAAGGCTCCCATCCCACGCGAACCAAGTGTGACTGCGCTCCGACTTCGTGAGTGAAGCGACGCTCGTCGGCTCCCCAATGACCGATGACGCGACCGTCATTGGCTAGGCCGTCCTGGTAGACGCCATGCATGTACCAGCCGTTCTGCCACTCGGAAGCTTCATAGGTCAGATCGAAACGCTGCCACAGCCTGGGGAAGTCGATACCGATCGACAAGGCAGCATTCCCCAGCCGGTAGTCGGTGCTATAGGAGGTATCTTCTCCAGCATATTCGAAGTACACCGAGAAGGGCGTCGAGCCGGGAAAGATGAACCGGCTGGTCAGAGCCGCTACCTGATTGCCGAATTGCGACTGGGTGACTGAGTCAACGTTGTCGTACTTGCTCGGCTTGAACAGGGCATCGAAGAAATCGCCGAAGGAGGTACCGCCGCGCGCGCCGCCACCGAATTGCAGGATACGGTTCGCGGCGAGCGACCAGCCCGGCACCGGTTCGATCGCCAGGCGCAAGCCGGCGAGCCGTGGATTGCCCTGCGTGTAGCCGTCCTGGTAAGCGATCCGGTCCGAGTGGCCCATTTCGGCGAGGAACACTTCGTACTGCAGCCCGAGCCGCGTGATCGGCATGTAGTTCGAGAGCGTGATCGACG
>JBDHQY010000209.1:0-5292 GCA_039807315.1 Steroidobacter sp.
CGCTGAAGATGGTGTACAGGGTCTCGCCGATATCCAGATGCGCGCTCGACAGTCCTGCGGTATGTGGCGGCAGCCACTGCGTCAGCTGCGCCGGAAACGAAACCAGCAGGACCGCGTAGCCGACCATCGCCGGATTGAAGGGATTGGAGCCCAGCCCGCCGTACAGATGCTTGGCGAGCAGAATGGCGAATGCCGTGCCGCTGACCACCAGCCACCATGGTGCCAGCGGCGGCAGGCACAGCGCGAGCAGCACGGCAGTGATGACGGCACTGCCGTCGGTGAGAAATTTGCGCACCGGCAGCCGGCGCAAACGCAACGCCACGGTTTCCGCAGCGAGCGCAGTCGCTGTCCCCAGGGCGATCTGCACGAGCAATCCCGGCCCGAAGAAGACCACGTGCAGCACGATGGTCGGCAGCAGTGCATAGATCACCAAGCGCATGACACGCCCGACGCTGTTCGGGGCGACCACGTGCGGTGCGGGTGCGGTGGCGAAATTCATGCTGCGGGTAACTGCCGGGGGAGCTGCCGTCGATGCCGTGCCGGCGCGGGTGCTTCGATCCACTGCATGGTTCGATCTCGTGCCTGCGCTCGGGCCCGAGTTTACTCAGGTCCGGCAGGCGGGGTCTTGCGGCCGGTGAGCTGGCGACGCTTTTCTTCCAGCCGGGCCCGCTGCTCCTGTTCCAGCCGTGCCAGGCGCTGCTCTCTGGATTCGAACCGGGCACGGGCTGCGTCGGCCTGGCGGCGCGCCGTGAGCGTCGTCAGCAGCGCCGGCTTCGCTGCGCGGAAGCGTTGCGTCAACGGAATCTGGCTGGGACACACGTAGTCGCAGCAGCCGCACTCGATGCAATCCAGCAGTCCGAGCCGCTCGAGCTGCGGCTGATCGCCGCTCAGCGCGTACCAGTGCAGCTGCTGCGGCAGCAGCGAGGCCGGGCATGCGTCCGAACAATTGCCGCAACGAATGCAGGGCATCTCCGGGCCGCGCGGCTGCAGGTCGGCCGCAGCGGCGACGATGAGGCAGTTGGTCGCCTTGAGCAGCGGCAGCGCATCGCTGGCGAGCGCGACGCCCATCATGGAGCCACCCATGATGAGCGCCTGTACGTCATCGGCATAGCCGCCGCAGTCGGCCACGATGCTGGCGAGCGGCGTGCCGATGCGTACCTCCAGATTCGCGGCCTGTCGCACCCCGCTGCCCGTGACGCTGACGATCCGGCTGATCAACGGCTCGCCGTCACGGATCCAGCGTGCGACCGCGGCCGCCGTGCCGACGTTCTGGCACACCATGCCGATATCCGCGGGCAGGCCGTCGCCTGGGACTTCCAGGCCAGCGATGCTGGTGATGAGCTGCCGCTCGCCGCCGGCCGGATAGACGCTGGCAACCGTGGCCAGAGTGATGGCGCCGGCACAGGTCGCCAACGCCTCCTGCAGCGCCTGCCGTGCTTCGGGCACGTCGTCCTCGATCGCAATCGTGCAGCGGGCCGCGTTCAGCGCATGACACAGAACCTGTGCGCCGAACACGATATCGGCGGCGCGTTCGCGCATCAGCATTTCATCGCAGCTGATCCAGGGTTCGCACTCCGCGCCGTTCAGAAGCAGGTGTGGTTGCTCCGATGTGAAGGCGCGCAGCAGCTTGGCTGCGGTGGGAAAGGCTGCGCCGCCCAACCCGACAATGCCGCCACGGGCGATGTGTTCGCACAGCTCGGCCGGTTTCAGGCTGCGGAAATCGATGGGCGTGTTGGCTGCATGGCGGCGCTCTTCGCCGTCGTTGGCGATGACGATGCTGAGGGCATCCGTCTTGTGGGGCGCCTGGCGTGGCTCGATGGCGCTGACGCGACCGGAAACGGGCGAATGCAGCCAGGCACTGATGTCGGATTGCGCCACGGCGACCGGCTGACCCAGCTCGACGACATCGCCTGGCTGCACCAGAGGCGTTGCCGGCGAACCGGCGTGCTGGTCCAAGGGCAGTACGATCTCCGGTGGCACGCCCGCGAGGCGCAGCGGTGTTCGGGTCGAACGCTGCTTGTGCGCGTCGAGTCGCAATCCGCCATGCACGTTGCGGGTGCCGGCCATTTCAGCTCGCCGGGCGCATTTCGATGCAATCGACCGGGCAGGGCGGAATGCACAGCTCGCAGCCGGTGCACTGCGCGGCGATGACCGTGTGCATGAACTTCGACGCGCCGACGATGGCGTCCACCGGACAGGCTTGAATGCACTTGGTGCAGCCGATGCAGGCCGGCTCGTCGATCCAGGCGACCGCAGCCTGCGCCGGCATGATTCCGAATCGTGGGTCGACGCGTTTCGGTGCGCGCCCCAACAGATTGGCGAGCGCTGCCGCGGTAAGGTCGCCCCCGGGAGGACATTGGTCGATATCGGCTTCGCCGCGCGCAATGGCCGTCGCGTACGGCCGGCAGCCTTTGAAGGTGCAGCGGCCGCATTGAGTCTGCGGCAGCAGATCGTCGATGCGCTCGATCAGCCGCTGCTGCGATGTCGTCGCAGTCCACGCCGGCAGCAACATGACGATTGCCAGCAGCGCGGCGAGCATGGCGGCGAGAAACATGGCGGCCAGCATGGGATCAGTCCCGGATGAGTCCGGTGAAGCCCATGAATGCCAATGCCATGAGGCCGATGGTGATGAGTGCGATCGGCGCGTCGCGAAATATCGCGGGCACGTTCGCCTGCCTCAGGCGCTGCTGCAGGGCGGTGAAGCTGAGCAGCATCGCGCCGAAGGCGAGGCCGGTCGAGCAACCCCACAGCAGCGCGCCTGGCCAGCTCGTTGCCCGTGAGGTCGCCAGCAAAGCAATGCCTAGCACGGCGCAATGCGCGGTCATCAGCAACGTGAACGAGTTGCGAACGGGGTGCCAGCGACCGTGACGCTGCATCGCCAGACCCACCAGCTGCACCACGATCATGATGAGGATGATGAATACGAACGTGCGCAGGAACTCCAGGCGATATGCTGCCAGCAGCACGTGTTCGACTGCGTAGCCCAACGGCGCGACCAGCATCATGGTGGCGAGCGAAGCCAGGGCAAGTCCGGTGGCATTGGTCAGCGGCGCGCTTTCCTCGAAGGGGCGCAAGCCGGAGATCGCTGGTGCGTAATGGCACACCAGGACGGCGCTCAGCAGAATCATGAGAACAGATGACATGAGGCGCTACCGGCAGATCGCAAGACCAGACACTGAAGGCGCGAATTCCGGCGCCGCTTGCCATTGGCTGTGCAACGACATCCGCGAGGAGAATCCGTGCGACACGCCGCGGATCGCAGCCCGCCGCTGGTTTATTTCACCTTCATTCCCGGCGTCGCTCCCGAATCGGGCGACAGCAGGAAAATCTCTTTGCCGCCGGGGCCGGCCGCCAGCACCATGCCCTCGGACAGACCGAAGCGCATCTTGCGCGGCTTCAGGTTGGCCAGCACCACGGTGAGCCGCCCGACCAGCTGCTCCGGCAAATAGGCGGAGCGGATGCCGGCGAACACCGTCCGCTGCCGTTCGCCGAGATCCAGCGTGAGCTTGAGCAGCTTGTCGGCGCCGTCGACCGCTTCGGCGGCCAGGATCTTCGCGATGCGTATGTCGATCCTGGCGAAATCCTCGACCGTGATTTCGCCGGGCGCCGCTTCGGCCGGCGGCACGGGAGCGGGAGCGGCGGGCGGTGCAGCATTGGCTTTCGTCACTTCGTTGACGGCCGCGAACAACGCATCGAGTTGCTTCGGATCGACGCGCGTGATCAACGGCTTGAAGGTGCCGAACTCGTGGCCGGGCGGCAGGAACCGGCCAGCGTCCAGCGGCTCGGCCAGCAGGTTCCAATGCAGCGGCCCACTGTTCAGATACGCCTCGGCCTGGGTGGCCAGCGCTGGCAGGATGGGTTTCAGGAACAGGGTCAGCGCCTTGAAGGTGGCCATGGCGGAGGCGCAGATGTCGGCGAGCCTGAGCTTGCTGTCGGCGTTGGTCGCTGCGTCCTTCGCCAGGATCCAGGGCTTGAAGGTGTCGATCTCGGCGTTGACCACGTCGGCCACGTCCATGATGAGTCGGATGGCTTTGCCGAACTCGCGCTCCTCGAACGCGGCGCGGATCGCCGCACTCTGTGCGACAGCGGCGTTCAGCCCGGCGGTCTGCGCCGGCAGCGCCGTCATCCTGTTGCCGAAGAATTTCGCCAGGAACGGCGCGATGCGGCTGGCGATGTTGACGTACTTGCCGACCAGATCGGCGTTGACGCGGGCGATGAAGTCGTCCGGGTTGAAATCGATGTCTTCGACGTTGGCGTTGAGCTTGGCGGCGATGTAGTAGCGCAGCCATTCCGGGTTCATGCCGATTTCGAGATAACGCAGCGGGCTGATGCCGGTGCCGCGCGACTTGGACATCTTGGCGCCGGAGACGGTGATGAAGCCGTGCACGTAGACGCGGTCCGGAATCTTGCGTCCGGCGAACTGCAGCATCGCCGGCCAGAACAGCGTGTGGAAGTAGATGATGTCCTTGCCGATGAAATGGATCTGCTCGACCTCGGGTGCGGCCAGGAACTCTTCGAAGCTGCGCGTTTCGCCGTTGGCGCGGGCCTTGCCGCTGTCGAAGTACTGTTTGAGCGAGGCCAGATAGCCGATCGGCGCATCCAGCCACACGTAGAAATATTTGCCCGGCGCGTCCGGAATCGGAATGCCGAAGTAGGGCGCATCGCGCGATATGTCCCAGTCGCCCAGCGGCCGGTCGCCCTTGCCGGTGAGCCATTCGCGTGCCTTGTTGGCCACCGAGGACTGCAGGCGCCCCGGCGTGCCGACCCAGTCCGTCATGAACTGCACGCACTTGGGATCGGAGAGCCGGAAGAAGTAGTGATCGGAGGTCTTGCGCACCGGCGTGGCGCCGGAGAGCGTCGAGTACGGATCGATCAGATCCGTCGGCGCGTACACCGAGCTGCATACCTCGCAGGCGTCGCCGTATTGGTCCTTGGCGTGACAGTTCGGACATTCGCCCTTGATGTAGCGGTCCGGCAGGAACATGTTCTTGACCGGATCGAAGAACTGCTCCACCGGCTTGACGTAGATCAGGCCCGCCGCCTGCAGCTGGCGATACACGTCCTGCGACAGCTCGGTGTTCTCGCGCGAATGCGTCGAATGCCAATTGTCGAAGGAGATATGGAAGCCGTCGAGATACTGCGGCCGGCCGGCGGCGATGCGGGCCACCAGCGCTTCCGGCGTGAGGCCTTCGCCCTCGGCCTTGAGCATGATGGGTGCGCCGTGCGCATCGTCGGCACCGACGAAATGCACCGCGTTGCCCTGCATGCGCTGGAACCGCACCCAGATGTCGG
>JBDHQY010000210.1:0-5270 GCA_039807315.1 Steroidobacter sp.
ATCCTTCCACGGATTCGACTGGCACTGCTTGATGCCGAGCGAGATGCGCCGCCGCTCCTCGTCGATGTCCAGCACCATGACCTCCACTTCCTGGCCGATGTGCACCACCTTCGAGGGGCTGACGTTCTTGTTGGTCCAGTCCATCTCGGAAACGTGCACCAGGCCTTCCACGCCCTCTTCGATCTCGACGAAGCAGCCGTAGTCGGCGATGTTGGTCACCTTGCCGAACAGGCGGGTGCCGGTCGGATAGCGGCGGCCGATCTGCTGCCACGGATCGTTGCCCAGCTGCTTGATGCCGAGCGAGACGCGCTGGCGCTCCCGGTCGAACTTCAGGATGCGCACGTCGATCTCATCGCCCACGTTGACGACTTCCGACGGATGCTTGACGCGCTTCCAGGCCATGTCGGTGATGTGCAGCAGACCGTCGATGCCGCCCAGGTCGACGAACGCACCGTAGTCGGTGAGGTTCTTGACCGAGCCGCGCACCACCGCGCCTTCCTGCAGCTTCTCCAGCAGCTCCGAACGCTCGGCGCTGTACTCCTGCTCCACCACGGCGCGGCGCGAGACCACCACGTTGTTGCGCTTCTGGTCGAGCTTGATGACCTTGAATTCCAGCACCTTGCCTTCGAGGTAGGACGGATCGCGCACCGGGCGCACGTCGACCAGCGAGCCCGGCAGGAACGCGCGGACGAAGTCGATCTCGACGGTGAAGCCGCCCTTGACGCGGCCGTTGATGATGCCCTTGACGACTTCCTGCTTCTCGAACGCCTGTTCGAGCCGCGACCAGGTGCGGGCACGCTTGGCCTTCTCGCGCGACAGCCGGGTTTCGCCCGAGCCGTCCTCGACGCTGTCGAGCGCGACTTCGACGTCGTCGCCCACCGCCACTTCGATCTCGCCGCGTTCGTTCTTGAACTGGTCGACGGAGATGACGGCTTCGCTCTTGAGTCCCGCGTTGACGATGACGAAGTCGGGGCCGACTTCCATCACGTGGGCGGTGAGAATGGCGCCGGGCTTGATCTTCTGCGAGGCCAGGCTTTCTTCGAACAGTTGCGCAAAACTTTCGGTCATGAGTGCTTCCGGGGTCGTTTCGACCCGCTGGCCCTGCCGGCGTCCTTGACCTGTCAGGGGTTGTTTACGTCGAACCGCGCATCCGGCGCGGCAGCTTTAAAACCCATTTGGGCGAGACCTCGAGAGGCCCGGCTCGGAACATTGCGAGAGCGCCACGGGCTGGTCGAAAGCCCGGGGCCCAGCACCTCGAATTCACTTCGCGGGCAGCCGCTCTGCGGCCAGCTCCAGCACGCGCGCGACGACCGCCTCGGCGCTCATAGACGTCGAATCTATGATGCATGCGTCGTCGGCCGGCTTCAGCGGCGCTATCGGGCGGCTCGCGTCGCGCCGGTCGCGCTCGGCTATCTCCAGCGAAAGGGCGGCGAGGTTAGCACTCAGACCCTTGTCTTTCAACTGGTTATAGCGTCGGCGCGCCCTTTCTTCGGGACTGGCCGTGAGGAAGATCTTGAGCCGGGCGGCTGGGAAAATGACCGTCCCCATGTCGCGTCCGTCGGCCACCAGCCCCGGAGGGCGGGCAAACGCATGCTGGCGCGCCACCAGGGCTGCGCGGACCGCCGGCATGACCGCAACCCGGGAGGCCCCTTCGCCCGCCTGCTCGGTGCGGATGGCGGCGCTGACCTCCCGTCCTTCCAGCCAGATCTGCTCGTTGCCCCGGGCATCGGTGCCGAATCGAACATCCAGGTCGCGCGCAATCTGGGCATTGGCGGCCTCATCGGTCGCCTCGATCCCTTTGTTCTGCGCTGCGTACGCGACCAAGCGGTACAGCGCGCCGCTATCCAGCAGATGCCAGCTCAGACGCTCGGCCACTTGCCGCGCCACGGTCCCCTTGCCGGAACCGCTGGGGCCGTCGATGGTGATGACCGGCGCCGTCACGGCCAGCCGTGCTCGACCAGGTTCAGGCCGGCAGCCCGGGCCGTATGAATGAAACCGGGGAAGGAAGTGGCGACGTTGGCCACATCCTGGATTTCGATGACCGCGGCTGCGCGCAGACTGGCCATGGCGAACGACATGGCGATGCGATGATCGCCGTGGCTGTGGACCCTGCCGCCATCGAAGACATGACCCTGCGCCCGGCCCTGGATGCGCATTCCGTCCGGCAGCACCTCGCATTCGACACCCAGCGCACGCAGGCCTTCCGCCATCACCGCGATACGGTCGCTTTCCTTGACCCGCAGCTCCTCTGCCCCGGTTACGAGGGTCTCGCCCCGGGCACAGGCCGCCGCGATGAACAGCGCCGGAAACTCGTCGATGGCCAGCGGCACCAGGTGCGGCGGCACATGAATCCCCTGCAGCTGCGCCGGATGCACTTCGATGTCGGCGACCGGCTCCGCACCGGCGGAGCGATGATTCACCAGTCGCAGATCCGCGCCCATCAGCGCCAGGATGTCCAGCAGGCCGGTGCGTGTCGGATTGATGCCGACCCCGCGGATCGTCAGTCCGGCGCCGCGACCGATGGAACCCGCCACCAGGAAGAACGCCGCGGACGAGAAGTCGCCCGGAACCTCGAGCGAACAGGCGCGCAATTGCTCGGGCGGCGCTACCGTCACCATGCCGTCGGCCGTCGTGACCGTGCAACCGAACGCCAGCAACATGCGCTCGGTGTGATCGCGTGTCACCGCCGGCTCGACCACCGAAGTCGCACCTCGCGCATACAATGCCGCCAGCAGCACTGCCGACTTCACCTGGGCGCTGGCGACCGGCAGGTCGTAATGGATGCCGCGCAACGCCGCGACTCCCGTGATCTTCACCGGCGGCTTGCCGCCCGAAGTCGCGATCTGCGCCCCCATCAGGCGCAGCGGCGCGGCGGCGCGCTCCATCGGCCGCTGCATCAGCGAGGCATCGCCGATCAGCTCGCTGTCGAACGCCTGCCCGCTCAGCAACCCGGTCAGCAGTCGCATGGCGGTCCCGGAATTGCCCATGTCGAGCGCATGCCCTGCGGCCCGCAGTCCTTTGAGACCTACACCGTGTACGCGTACTTCTTGCGCACCCGGCCGCTCCACCACGACGCCGAGGGCGCGCATCGCTTTCATGGTCGCCAGGCAATCCTCGCTCTCGAGGAAGCCGCGTACTTCGGTTAGACCCTCGGCAATGCCTCCGAGCATCAGTGCACGATGGGAAATGGATTTGTCGCCGGGGACGCGAATCGCGCCCGCCGTGGCGGCCACAGGCTGAACTACGTAATGCGACATCGTTGAATGATCTACGCGGAGTTCTGTGCGGGGCAGCGGGCTCGCCGCAGCGCGCCCAGCATACCCCGGTTCGGCGTTGACGTTTTGGCCGGATCGCCGACTGCGCCGCCCGATCCGCTCACAACACCGCGCTCGGATACGAGCCCAGCAGCTTGAACAACGATGCCTGTTTCTTTAGGTCTTCCAGCGCCTGCTTGAGCGGCGGCTCGCTGGCATGGCCCAGCACGTCGATGAAGAACACGTAGTCCCATTTGTGCTTGCGCGAGGGGCGCGACTCGATGCGGGTCATGCTGATCCTGTTGCGCGCCAGCGGTTCCAGCAGCCGGTGCAGCGTGCCGGGCGACTGCGTGTCGCCGGCCGAGAACAGCAGCGTGGTCTTGTCCCTGCCGCTGGCTTCGAACAGCTTGCGCCCGATGACCAGGAAGCGCGTGGTGTTGTCGGGACGGTCCTCGATCTGCGGCTCGATGACGTTCAGGCCATAGACTTCCGCTGCCGTCTGACCCGCAATCGCCGCAGTGCCGTCCTCATCGCGCGCACGCCGCGCGGCTTCGGCATTGCTGGTGGCCGGAATGCGCTCGACGCCAGGCAGGTGCGTCTCCAACCACTGACGGCACTGCGCCAGCGACTGCTGATGCGAGCAGACGCGCATGATCTTCTGCAGATCCTGCATCCGTCCCATCAGATGCTGGTGAACGCGCAGCTCCACCTCGCCGCAGATTTTCAACGGCGAGGCCAGGAACATGTCCAGCGTGTTGTTGACCGTGCCCTCGGTGGAATTCTCGATCGGCACCACGCCGAAGTCGGCGTGGCCGGCCTGCACTTCGCCGAACACTTCGCTGATCTCCGCCAACGGCAAGGCGCGCACGGAATGGCCGAAATGCTTGAGCACCGCCTGCTGCGAGAAGGTGCCTTCGGGCCCGAGGAACGCCACCTTCAACGGCTCTTCCTGTGCCAGGCAGGCGGACATGATCTCGCGGAACAGCCGCACCACTTCTTCGTTGCGCAGCGGGCCCTGGTTGCGCTCGAGCACCTTGCGCAGCACCTGCGCTTCGCGCTCGGGCCGATAGAAATCGGCCGTGTGCAGGCCTTGCGCCATCTTCTTCGCGCCGACTTCCTTGGCGCAGTGGGCACGCTCGTTCAACAGCTCGTGAATGCGCTGGTCGATGCTGTCGATGCGGTCGCGAATGGCCTGCAGATCCAGCGGCGGCGGCGCAGCCGGCGTCGCCCTGGCGGAGGATTGGGTTTTGCCGCGGGTCTTGGCACGCGGTTTGGGGCCGGCCTTCAAGCAATGTTCCTAGAGTGAGCGAACCGCCAGTACGCCAGCGATCGCGTTGACCTGCTCCAGCACCGACGGCGGCACCGCGCCATCGATGTCGATCAGCGTGTAAGCCAGATCGCCTCGCGACTTGTTGAGCAGATCGGCAATGTTCAGATTCGCCGCCGCCAGCGCCGTGGAGATCTGGCCGACCATGTTCGGCACGTTCTCGTTGACGATCGACAGGCGCGTCGCGCCGCCGGTACGCGGCAGCACGGCCTGCGGAAAATTCACGCTGTTGCGGACATTGCCGTTCTCGAGGAAGTCGCGCAGCGTGTCGACGACCATCACGGCGCAGTTCTCTTCGGCCTCGCCGGTCGACGCGCCCAGATGCGGCAGCGCCACCACTTTGGCGTGATCCTTGAGCAGATTGCTGGGAAAGTCGCAGATATAGGAGCCCAGCTTGTTGCCGTTCAGCGCATCCAGCACCGCACGCTCGTTGACGATGCCGGCGCGCGCGAAATTCAGGATGACACCTTTGTCGCGCAGCAGCTTCAGCCGGTTGGCATTGACCAGGTTGCGCGTGCCGTCTACCAGCGGTACGTGAACCGTGACCATGTCGCAGCGGGAGAACAGGTCATCGAGCGACATCGCCTGCTCGACGCCGGACGACAGCTGCCAGGCGCGCTGTACCGTGATCTGCGGATCGAATCCCAGCACCCGCATGCCGAGCGCATGCGCCGTGTTGGCGACCTCCA
>JBDHQY010000211.1:0-5269 GCA_039807315.1 Steroidobacter sp.
GCGATGAAGATCCAACTGGTGTCCGGACTGCTGCTCGCCGGCCTGCTGAGCGCCGGCCTGGCCAATGCCGAATGCGTCTACCCCAGGGCGCCCAGCGGCATTCCGGACGGCACCACCGCCGCCGAGCGGCAGACGATCGACGGCATGAAGGCGGTGAGGGAATACAACACCCAGGTCACCGGGTATCTGAACTGTCTGGACATGGAAATGCAGTCGCGCATCGACGCCGCCGGCGCGGACGCGCCGCCCGACACCATCGCCCAGATCAAGGCCATCCAGACCAAGCGCCACAACGCCGCCGTGGAAGAGTTGGAAGCGCACGCCGCGCGCTTCAACGAGCAGGTCAAGGTGTACAAGGCGCGCGAAAAGAAGAGCTGATCGGCTCGCTTCCATACTCGGCAAAAACGCCCGGCTGCCGACCAGCGCCGGGCGTTTTGCTTTCTGCCATCGACAGCCGGGCGCAGCTCACCGTGTGCCCTCCTTATGTGAAGCCATGACAGCCACCCGGTGATCCGCGGCAGATCCTGCAAACCGCCACTCCTCATGTCCCGAGCCATGCCGGATGCGACCCTGGTCGCAGTTGAGCCAGAGACCTCCTCCAGCAGCGTCAAGTCAGCTCCGCTCCAGCCGATGCAGGCAGCGTCCCGCCGTCATCGACGGCAAGGCTGCGTGAACGCGGCGGATTCACGGATTCATTGGACACTCTGGGAGACAGGCGATGAAGCTGAAACAGGTCGATTTCACCGCGGCGCTGGCCCTGGCCGCTTGTTCGTTCGCGGCGCACGCGGACTGCCCGTATCCGAAGGCCCCGGCCGGCGTTCCCAACGGCGCCACGGCCAGCCAGCAGGAAATGCTCGCCGCCATGAACGCGTTCAAGGCCTACGACGCCGACGTCAAGGCTTTCGGCGTCTGCCTGGAGCAGGAGACCAAGGAAAAGTCGTCCGGCACCTCGCAGCTGATGCAGCTCAAGACCATACAGACCAAGAAGCTGAACGCCGCGGTGGACGAGCTGCAGGCCAAGGCCAGGGAGTTCAACGAGCAGGTGCGCGTGTTCAAGGCGCGCGGCTGATCTTTCCGGACCAGTGGCCGCAGCCACCGGCTCGTGACACACTCCTGAACGCCCGGCGGGACCGCTCCGCCGGGCGTTTCTTTTTGCCGCCGATCCCACAAGTCCTTCGCCTAGAACAGACCGCCGCCCATGATCTCGCCCGCCGCAGCCGAGGCCGCCATTCGCGCCCGGGCACCGATCCTGGAAGCCGAATCCCGGCCGCTGGCCATGCTGGCGGGTGCGGTGCTGCGCGAGCCGATCGCGGCCTCGCGCGATCAACCGCCGTTCGACCGCGTCACCATGGACGGCATCGCATTCGCAAGCGCCGCCGGCCGACGCGAATTCCGGATCGCCGGCACGCAAGCCGCGGGCGCGCGACAGATGGTGTTGGCCAGCGACGATGCCTGTTTCGAAGTCATGACCGGCGCAGTGCTGCCGGCGGGCTGCGACTGCGTGGTGCCGGTGGAACGGCTCTCGCTCGACCGCGGCATCGCCAGACTCCAGGACGATGTCGTGCCTGCGGCCTGGCTCAATGTTCACCGCCGCGGCATCGATTGCCGTGCCGGCACGCCGCTGCTGGAGCCGGGAGCCCGGCTGGGACCACCGGAAGTCGCGGTCATCGCCTCCACCGGGCTGTCGCACGCCCAGGTGAGCCGCGCGCCGCGCATCATCGTGATCTCCACCGGCGATGAGCTGATCGAGCCGGGCGAACCGGTCGCCGACTGGCAGATCTATCGCTCGAATGCCTACGGCGTGCTCGCCGCGCTGCGCCAGCACGGCCACACGCAGCTGGCGCACGATCACCTGCCCGATGACCTGGACACCCTGCGCAGCCGCCTGCGCACCCATCTGGATACGCATGACGTACTGATCCTGAGCGGCGGCGTCTCGATGGGGAAATTCGACTACGTCCCCCGCGTGCTGGCCGAGCTCGGCGTCGAAGTGGTGTTCCACAACGTGGCGCAGCGGCCCGGCAAGCCCATGTGGTTCGGCGTAGGCGCTGGCGCAGCGACGGTGTACGCTCTGCCCGGCAATCCCGTATCGACCCTGATCTGCCTGAGGCGCTATGTACTGCCGGGGCTGGCGGCGGCGATGGCCGCTGCCGACACGGCCGGCGAAATGATTGCGCTGGCGGAGAGTTTCGAAGTGAGGCCTGCGTTGACGATGTTCGTGCCAGTGAAGCTCGCGACCGACCCATCCGGCCGCAGCGCCGCGCAGCCGCGGCTCACCCAGGGTTCGGGCGATTTCACTTCGCTGCTCGGTACCGACGGCTTCGTCGAGCTGCCACCCGGCCCGACCGTCGTTCCACGCGGCGCGGTCGTGCCGCTGTACCGGTGGTAGCAGCCGCATGAACCGCGTCGTCGATCTGCCGGTGTTGCCGCGCCCGCGCGATACGCTCGGCCGTCCGCTGCACGACCTGCGCATTTCGGTCATGGACCGCTGCAACTTCCGCTGCCCGTACTGCATGCCGCGGGAAACCTTCCACGAGCACTATCGCTTTCTCAAATCCACCGAGCGGCTGTCGTTCGAGGAGATCGTGCGGCTGACGCGCCTGTTCGTGGACCTGGGCGTGAAAAAGGTGCGATTGACCGGCGGCGAGCCGCTGCTGCGCCCCAATCTCGCGGAGCTGGTGGGCGAGCTCACGGCGCTGGAAGGCATCCGGGACGTGGCGCTGACGACCAATGCCGTGCTGCTCGCACAGCACGCGGCCCAACTCAAAGCGAACGGCCTGCATCGCATCACCATCAGCCTGGATTCGCTGGATCCGGACATCTTCAAGCAGATGAGCGGCGGTTTCGCCGAGCGCGACCGGGTGCTCGAAGGCATCCAGGCCGCGCTCGATGCCGGGCTGATGCCGATCAAGATCAATGTCGTGGTGGAACGCGGGCTGAACGATCACACCGCGCTCGACCTGGTGGAGCGCTTCCGTGGCAGCAGCGTGATCGTGCGCTTCATCGAGTACATGGACGTGGGCAACCGCAATCACTGGAGCCTGGACCGGGTGGTGCCGTCGCGCGAGCTGATGGAGAGAATCCATGCGCGCTGGCCATTGCACGCGGTCGAGGAGAATTACCACGGCGAGGTTGCCGAGCGTTACGCCTTCGACGACGGCGCCGGCGAGATCGGATTCATTTCATCCGTGACCAATCCCTTCTGCGGTTCCTGCACACGCGCGCGGCTCTCCTCGGAAGGTGTGTTCTACACCTGTCTCTTCGCCAGCCAGGGCACCGACCTGCGGGCCCCGCTACGCAATGGCGCGAGCGACGAGGAACTGACAGCACTCATTGCCGCCACTTGGCAGCATCGCAGCGATCGCTACAGCGAGCAGCGCGCTTCACTGAGCAAGGGCGAGCACCCCCTGCGCAAGATCGAGATGTACTACATCGGCGGCTGATCGCCGCTGGCAATCGGCACACGTTCTCCAGCGCCGTTCTGGCCGGGCCACTCATTTTCAGGATGAGAGGAGGAACAGGACGTTCCGAGTGAGCAAGCGCTACAGGGACGTATTCACGCGCGGTCCTGGAAATGGGCGGCCCCGGCCAGAACGGCGCCTGGCACCCTCGCCCTCATGTCGTTCTTGCCATAAGCCGGCGGGCCGCCTGTCCCCTGCAGCCCGCAAGCTGTACTCTTCTCTCATGGCCCAGTTCACCCACATCGATCGGCACAGCCGGCCGACCATGGTCGACGTCGGCGACAAATCCGTCACCAAGCGCACCGCAACCGCCGAAACGCGGGTACGGTTTCCGCCACACGTGGCCGAAGCGCTGCGCGCGCAGGACTTCAGCACAGCGAAAGGACCCGTGTTCCACACGGCCATCATCGCCGGGGTGCTGGCGGCGAAGCGCACGCACGAGCTGATCCCCTTCTGTCATCCGCTCGGCATCGAGAACTGCAAGATCGCCATCGACATGGACGGCGACGAGGCGCTGATCCGCTGCACCGTGTCGGTGACCCACAAGACCGGCGTGGAAATGGAGGCTCTGACCGGCTCGAGCGTCGCGGCGCTGACCATCTACGACATGTGCAAGGCGCTGTCGCACGACATCGTCATCGCGCAGACCCGCCTGCTGGAAAAGCGCGGCGGCAAAAGCGATCTCGGAGGCTGACGTGTCCGCTGCTCTTTTCGGCTTGGTTCTCGCGGGCGGCGCCAGCACTCGAATGCAGCGCGACAAGGCCGCTCTGTCCTATCACGGCCGGCCGCAGCTCGAATGGGCGTACGAACTGTTGTCCGAAGTCTGTGCCGCGACCTTCGTCTCGGTACGCCCGGATCAGCGCGATGAAGCGACGCGCTCACGGTTTCCACAGATCGTCGATCGCCAGCCGGGTAGCGGACCGATCGCCGGCATCGCGGCCGCTTTGCAGGAGCATCCGAAAGCAGCCTGGCTGATCGTGGCCTGCGACCTGCCGTTCCTGACACGGCAGACCTTGCAACATCTGGTCGCAAATCGCGACCCGCAGCGTGTCGCCACGGCATACCGCAGCGCTCACGATTCGCTGCCCGAGCCTCTCTGCGCCATCTGGGAACCGGTGGCACGCGATGCGGTGCTGACGTACATGCAGTCGGGGAAGCAGTGCCCACGCAAATTCCTCATCAACTCGAACGCGCTGCTGCTGGACCTGCCGGACGCAAGAGCACTCGACAACGTGAACACTACCGAAGAGTTCGGCGCCGCCAGCGCGGCGCTGCAAAGCGCCCTCACCAGTGCGTCGCACAGCCTCCTCCACCAGGAAGGCGGCACAAAGACGCCGGCAGCGCAGACAGCAATCGAGAGCGGCGCCAGCGCTGCAGCTGCGGCAACCTCTCTCGAGGACCAAGGGTTGGCGAAACCAACCATCGGCCTGCGAATCCAGTACTACGCGCTGCTGCGCGAGCAGGCCGGCCGCAGCGAGGAACTGCTCGATACCTCCGCCGGCACGCCGGCCGAGCTCTACCGTGAGCTGCAGGCGCGCCATACTTTCCAGCTCGCGCCGGAGCAGCTCAAGGTGGCGATAAACGCCGAATTCAGCGACTGGAATGCGGCGCTGCGCAGCGGCGACACCGTCGTCTTCATTCCACCGGTGGCAGGCGGATGAAACCTTTCTCCTTCAGCACCACCGCCCTGCAGGTGGATGTCTATCGTCAGATCCTGGCAGACCCGGCCGCCGGCGGCTACGCCTCGTTCGAGGGCTGGGTGCGCAATCACAACGAGGGCCATGCGGTCACGCGGCTCGAATACGAAG
>JBDHQY010000212.1:0-5259 GCA_039807315.1 Steroidobacter sp.
GCGAAGTGCTGCCCGACCTGGCCGGCAAGCGGGCGCTGGTGATCGGCCGCTCGAACATCGTCGGCAAGCCGATGGCGCAGCTGCTGCTGCAAAACGATTGCACGGTAACCATCGCGCATTCCAAGACTCGCGACCTGCCGGCACTGTGCGCGGAAGCGGAAATTCTCGTGGCGGCCGTCGGCCGGCCGAGATCGATCCAGGGCAACTGGATCCGCCCCGGCGCGGTGGTCATCGATGTGGGCATCAACCGCATCGACGACGGCAGCGGCAAATCCAAGGTGGTCGGCGACGTCGATTACGCAACGGCCGTGACGCGCGCCGGCGCGATCACGCCCGTCCCCGGCGGCGTCGGGCCCATGACGATCGCATGCCTGTTGTTGAATACGGTCAACGCCGCGATCCGGCAACGGTTCGGCGTTGCCGAGGAAATCCTGCAGATCTAGTCCCCACGACACTTGTTTGAGCCATGCGCCGGCTTTGCAAGATAGCCGAAGCGTTTGATCTGCCGTGGTGCTTTGTGGCGCTGAGCCTTGAGACACCGAAAGGATTCGAGGCCAAGGCGACTACCCGCGCAGCAGCCGCAGGCGCCGCGCCTCGGCCAGCGCCTCCACCTTGGTGTGCACCTGCAGCTTGCGGTAGACGCGCTTCACGTAGGTCTGCACCGTACGTGGCGACACGCGCATCAGAGCCGCGATCTCGTCATAGCTGTAACCCTTCGCGGCCAACTGCAGCACGTGGATCTCCCGCTCGGACAGCAGCGCGGCCGGGGTCGGTGGTGCCGTCGGCGCCTCGGCGGCGAGCCGCACCAGCAGCCTCCGCGCGATCACCGGACTGATGGGGCTACCGCCGGCACGCAGCACCCGGATCTGCTCGACGATCTCCGCGGGCGGCTGGTCCTTGAGCAGATAGCCCGTGGCGCCGGCCGCGATGGCGCCCAATCGCCAGTGCACGCGCGACGAGATGCGCAAAGGTGGCGCCACGCTGCCACCCTCCCCCAACAGCGCGGCCCGACTCGACGTGGACAGTGAAAAGAAGGATCTCTACATCGCCGGCCTGCCCCACCCGCTGGTGCCCATGATGTTCGCGCAATCGGTGACCACCGACCATCCCGAGCACAAGTCCGGCGCAACCCAGGTGCCCTTCGGCGGTTTCCCGAAAGTCAAAGGTCCCTGGAGCGCACCGCTTGCCAATGGCCTCAAGAGCGCGGGCGGCACGCAGCAGGTGAAGATGACTGGCACCGACGGCGAAGGCGGCACGCTCACCATCACCTGGCACTTCGTGCTGCAATGATCCTGCACCATCCAGGCAAACTCGCCTGCTGCGCGCTGACGCTGCAACTGGCACTCGCCGGATGCAGCGAGCCCGGCCTCGCGACGCCCGCGAACACCGAAGCCGGCAATGCCCAGACGGTGCTGGACCGTAACACTTGGCAGAGGGTTGCCACCGCGACCCTGCCCGTGGAGATGCCCGCCCTCAACGTTGTAGTACTCGATGCGCTGGCCGAGTTCGAACCCGGCCTTGCCGTGCATCGTGCTCAGATCGAGGCGGAAGAGCGCACTGCGGTGCGCGCACTGCTAACTGACGTCGCGCCCCCTGCCGCCGTCGCATGGCGCGCACAGCCAGCAGCGCGGCCTGCGGGTGGCGTCCGGCGCAGTCTGTTCGACTCGATCATTCCTGCAGCGCATGCCGCGGAAACGGGCTGGGGCGAACTGCAAACCGCGGCCACGGGCACGAACTTCACCCGGTTCGCCGGCGGCGGGCTGCGCAACGGCCCACCGAACCAGGAAGTGTCGCGCAGCGAGTACCCCGGCGAGAACGGCCCGAAGGCCAGCTTCGTCGTCACCACCGACGAGAATGGCGTTGCCGAAGCGACGCTGGAAACGCGGGCGGAGCTGCCGAACTTCCTGATGCAAGCCAACTCGAAGGTCTCCATCAAGACCACCAGCCTGTGCCCGGACGCCAACGGCAAGGTATCGCTCACGATCAAGCAGCAGCAGGGCGGCCATGCCGGCGCCGGCGGCGCCACCAGCGACGGCAGCACGCTCGAAGCCCAGGTCGACATCACGGTGAACGACGAGGCCGAGATCGCCAGCGCCGACATCCAGACGTACTACTCGCAGCAGGGCAGCGGCGGCGGCAAATCCACCACCATGGAAGGACGCACCGGCTGGCATGCCGGTGACGCCAGTTCCGGCGCGGCGCAAAACACCAGCCACAATCCCATTGCCGGGGACAGTGCGGCGATAGACAAAGGGATGCTCGATTCGCTGGTGCTGGGGCAGGCTGCAATGCAGGCGGCACAGAGCCACTGGCAGAGCGGCGCCTGCATCAGCATCAAGGCCCAATCGCCCGGCGGGGTGCGGCGCACGGCGCGCACGGAGATTCCCGTCAGCGTGGTACACCGGCTGGAGGGCGGCGAAATTTCTGCCAAGGTGACGACGCAGCTCACCGGCGGCGAGTCGCTGGAGCCCACGACGATCGCGCGCACGCCCGGCACACTCACCCACACGGCGCCGGACGAGAAGCGCGCAAAGATGAGCATCCGGCTCACCGCCGTCTCGCGCCGCGGCAAAGCGCAGGAAACGCTCAACCTCTCGATCAACGAAGGCCAGTACGACATCGAGGGCGGCGCGGACGAATTCCACGGCACGGGTCTGATCTGCGATCTCTCGCTGCCCTTCCAGGTGGAGGGCAGCGGAGTCACGATGAAGTTCACGCCCAGTTCGGAAAGCGGTGGCACCTACAGCTACACGGGCAGCATGAGCGGCTTCGCCGTCTCCGGCAACGGCACCTACAGCGTAGCCACCGACGGCGAGGTGGCCACACACATCACGGCCACGGGTCCCGGCAGCGTAAAAACCCCGCTTGGCGTCGTCACCAAAAATGGCACCGAGCAGTACACGCTCGCGCCGACGCAGAACGCCTACTGCGACTGATGAGCAGTCCTCGATGCCTGGCGTCCCACCCGGGTCGTCAGGGCCTGCCTCGCGCGAGCAGTTCGATCGCCGCGCGTACATGATCGTCAAACCCAGTCGCGCCTGCCTGATACTGCTTGACGATCTGCGCACGCATGCGCGGATCCCAATAGCGCCGGATATGGTTCAGCACGCTTTGCGTGGCTTCGTCCGGGCTCGTTGCGCCGACGAAGAATGAGCCAATGTCATTGGCCATGCGGATAAGGATGTCAGGGTTCGGCTTCATGGATCACGAAACGGTATCGATGTTGCTCCAGGGACGAC
This sequence comes from Steroidobacter sp., assembly GCA_039807315.1. Classification (GTDB taxonomy): domain Bacteria; phylum Pseudomonadota; class Gammaproteobacteria; order Steroidobacterales; family Steroidobacteraceae; genus Steroidobacter. The sequence continues at coordinate 3,240 of JBDHQY010000212.1, forward strand.
CCGACCGCGTCAGGGACCGCCATCCATCAATCTGTGCGAATGAGCGTAGATCACATGCTGATCCTGGCGCGCGAACCCCACGAGCGTGAGCCCGGCTGATTCTGCCAACCGGATCGCAAGTCCGGTCGGCGCCGACACCGCCGCGAGGAACGCTGCACCGACCGTGGCCGCCTTCTGCACCATCTCGTAGCTGGCGCGACTGGTGACCAGGAAATAGCCCGCAGCGAAATCTCCTCCGGCCCGCGCAATGGCGCCGATGACTTTGTCGAGCGCATTGTGACGACCGACGTCCTCTCGGACGCATTCGATTCCCTTGCCCGGTATCGCCCACGCCGCGGCATGCACGCTACCGGTGCGGGCATTGATGCGCTGCCGGCCTCGCAACTCTTCGAGCACTGCATGCAATTCGTCTGCACCGACACGGATATCGCTCGCGACTGCAGCCGGCGTACGGATCGCTTCCTCGATGGTCTGCACACCGCACAGGCCGCACCCGGTACGTCCCGTCAGATTGCGCTGGCGACGCAGCAGCTCGGAGAAACGGGCCGCATCGATGCCGATTCGCACTTCGAGCTCGGCGTCGTCGCGCTGCACTGCTTCGACCGAACGAATCTCCGCAGGCCGCATCACGATCTGCTCGCTCAGCGTGAAGCCGACGGCGAGATCCTCCAGATCGGCCGGCGTGGCCAGCATCACGACGTGCGGAACGCCGTGGAAGGTCAGCGCCACCGGTGCTTCCTCGGCGACCAGATCAGCCACGCGCTCTGTCGTGCCTGCTCGCCAACGATCGACGATGACTTCGCGGGTCGTGGCAGGACCCTCACCCTGTCTTCCTCCTGCGGAAGAAGGAGAGAAACGCTTCTCGTCTACGTCTACCATAGCGAAGGACTCCGCGCGGGTGCGGACCAGCGGCACGGGCCGATCCGTTCGCGCGGCCGGACCTTCAGACATGGCCCGCCCGGGATCGCCCTTGAATGCGCTGTCGCTCGGTGAGCTCGCGATATCGCTGCTGCCACTGCGAGGGCTGGCTCACCTTGACCACCTGCACCGCGGTTACCTTGTACTCGGGACAGTTCGTCGCCCAGTCGGAGTTGTCCGTGGTGACCACGTTCGCACCGGATTCGGGAAAATGGAACGTGGTGTAGACCACCCCGGGCTGCACGCGCTCGGTGACTTCCGCGCGCATCACGGTTTCACCGGCACGGCTCGCGATACCGACCCAGTCGTCCTGGGCAATGCCGCGCGCTTCGGCATCGTGCGGATGGATCTCGAGCCGATCCTCGTGGTGCCAGACGACGTTGTGCGTGCGCCGCGTCTGCGCGCCGACGTTGTATTGAGTGAGAATCCGCCCCGTCGTCAACAACAGCGGGAAGCGGCTGCTGGCCCGTTCCTGGGTCGGCACATACTCCGTACGATAGAACTTGCCCTTGCCGCGAACGAATTCGCCGACGTGCATCGTCGGCGTACCCTCGGGTGCGGCCGCATTGCAGGGCCACTGGATGCTGCCCAGCCGGTCGAGCTTCTCGTACGTCACACCCGTGAAGGTCGGCGTGAGCGCGGCGATCTCGTCCATGATCTCGGACGGATGGCGATAGTTCATGGGATAGCCGAGCTGGTTCGCCAGACGCTGCGTTACTTCCCAGTCGGCCAGCCCGCCGAGCGGCTCCATCACCTTGCGCACGCGGGAAATGCGGCGTTCGGCGTTCGTGAACGTGCCGTCCTTCTCGAGGAACGACGAGCCGGGCAGGAACACGTGCGCGTACTTGGCCGTCTCGTTCAGGAACAGATCCTGGACCACCACGCACTCCATGGCCGAGAACGCCGCTTGCACGTGCTGCGTGTTCGGATCGGATTGCGCCATATCCTCGCCCTGGATGTAGAGCGCACGGAAGGTACCGTCGAGCGCGGCTTCGAACATGTTCGGAATCCGCAATCCCGGCTCGGATTGCAGCGTCACGCCCCAGGCCGACTCGAACATGGCCCGCACCGCACCGTCCGAGACGTGCCGGTAGCCGCTGAA
>JBDHQY010000213.1:0-5255 GCA_039807315.1 Steroidobacter sp.
GGGCCGGCGCGACGCCGTCAGCGTTGCGGCGGCACCGCTTCGGATTGGAGAGTCTGGGCGGCCCGGATCTGCGGCTGCGACTCCAGGAACACCTCGTCCAGAAAGCGGATGCCGTGGCGCACGTGCGCCGGGTTGAGATGCGCGGCGTCCTGATAGATCGGAACGCCGGTGCCGGTCAGCGCCGGGCATGTGTCGTCCGTGCACAGCCAGGCGGCGACCCACACCGCCGCCAGCACCAGGAACAGCGCCGGAAAGCTGCGCTTGATGCGGCACCGATAGAAATCCAGGCAGCTGAAGCTGCCGGCGCGCAGCGTCTTGAACACGATGCCGGAGATCAGGCGACGAAGAACAGGTCGACGCCGATGTAGCCGCCCGGGAACACCCTCTCCCAGCCATGGAATACCAGCACGGTGAGAATGGCCACCGCCCGCAGGCCATCGGTATCGAGCCGATGCCCGAGCTGCATCGTGGCCGGCCGTGACTGCACCGCACCTGGCATCGACGCTTCCTGTGGTGATCCTGGCGACGTGACGCCGGTATAACTGCACTTGTGGGCAGATGTTCTGCTGCCCGCGCCGACTTCGGGCCGGCGCGGCGCCTGCATGCCGGACTGCGCTGGTACTGTCGACGCTGCAACAGCGGTGGCCGGTCGAACATTACGTTCGGTTAATTCCGCGACCGCGGAATCGATCGGCGGCTCAGGCCGTCCACGCTGGATTCCGGCGAACCTGCGGCGTATATATTTGTCGAGGCTTGCAAGGCTTGAGGAGGCTGTATGGATCTGCTCAAGATTGTCATCGTGCTGGCGCTGCTGGCGACGCTTGCGACCTTGTTCCTGGGTCTGCTGGCCATGTCCGGCGGCGGCGAACTGGATCGCGAGACCAGCACGCCTCTGATGTGGACGCGAGTCGGGTTCCAGGCGCTGACATTGCTGCTGCTGGTACTCGCCGTCTTCCTGCACTGAACGCCGCAGCACAGCCCATCCGCGCTCTTGCGCCCTCCAGGCGGCGGCCGCTAAGAGTCGGCACCGAGCCGGGTGAAAATGCTCTTCATCGCATTCACCCGCGCCAGGTAAACGCGGGCATCGTGGTCGCCGCAACGCTGTCCGGGAGCCAGCGACAAGCCCCTCCTGGCATAGAGCTCGCCGGCGCCCTGCCCGCACAGATGGATCAGCGTCGCCAGATCCTGTTTCTGCTGCAGCGATGCATTGCGTATGCCACGCCGCGCCAGCGTGTTGGCCACGCTGCGGTCGAGAAAAGCGGAGGCCATCTCCACCGAGTGCGAGGGCACCACCCGCAGATACAGGCGGTTGAACCAGCATGAATGCGGATCGTTCCAGGGCCCGTCCTCGACCACCGCGTGATCGTGAATGCAGTAGCGCCGCGCCAATTCGAAGGTGCCGTCCGTGAACTGGTACATGCCCACCGCGCTGGAGGCCGGCCGATAGATGTCGAACGGCTTGCGCTTGAGCGACCAGCGCCAGTAGGTGCGCACGATGGGGTTGCCCGAACCCTCCACCTGCGCCAGCGCGGCCAGCAGCTCGGGGGTCATGACGGCGGTTGCATGGCGGCGGAACAGCGGACCGTAGGTGGCCCAGGTTTCGGTGGGCGTCTTGTACAGCACGCCGCTGACCGGAAAGAACAGCTCGGTGGGCTTGCGGATGACTTGGTAGATCCAGTTGCTCGTCAGCGCCAATAGCGCCAGCACCGCCAGGCCGACCGCCATCTGCATGCCGGCCGGTGTGCGGCGGAACGCCTTGAACCAGCGTCGCCGCGTACGCTGCGCCGGCCAGAAGTCGGCAAGTCGCCAGCGCCGCGGGCTGCGTCGACTGCGATTCTTCGGGGATTTTTTTCGGGCGGCTGAACGGCGGGGCATCGGCGCGAATTCTACCGTGCCGCCGCGAAGCTGCGGCACGGCGCACATGGACGGTCGGCGGTCGGTTAAACTCCGGGCGCGATCCATCGAACCCACGGCGACGCTTCAGCATGTCGATCAGCGCTCACGATCCAGCCCCGCTGCCGGCGCACTTCCCGGCAAAATTCGACGCGGCGCGCTGGATGGAGCTGGAGCGGCTGCGGCTGGTCTACTCCAACCTGCCGGTTACCCTGATCTTCAGCCTCGGCGCGGCGCTGGTCCTGGTGTGGCTGCTGCGCGAGGCGGCGACGGCGGTGGAGCTGCTTGCCTGGTTCGGCAGCGGCTGCCTGATCGCGCTGCTGCGATTCGTGCACTACCGCGGCTTTCGCCGGCTGCCCGACGACGCCGTGGATGCAACGCTGTGGCGCAAACGGCTGGACCTCGGGACCGCGGCCTCGGGCCTGTTCTGGGGCTATGCCAGCGTCGCCCTGTTCCCGGGTGACCTGGCGCACCAGGCCATCCTCACCTTGGTGCTGGCGGGCCTGAGCGCCGGCGCCATGACCTCTTATGCGGCGCTGCGTCGCACCTATCTGTGCTTCATGCTGCCGACGATCCTGCCGGTGGCGCTGCGCATGGCGCTCGAGCACAGCCAAACCCACTACTCGATGGCAGCGCTGACACTGCTGTTCCTCGGCGTAGTGGTGCGTGCGGCGATCGAGACGGACCGGATGATCGGCAACGTGCTCAGAGTCCGCGCCGAAAACGCGGAGCTCACCCTGGCGCTGCATCATGATGCGACTCACGACGCCCTGGTCGACCTGGTCAATTACCGCGAATTCAATCATCGCCTGAACACCGTCGCCAAGGACTCGGCGCGCAATCGCGAGCCTTACGCCTTGCTGTTCATCGACCTGGACCATTTCAAGCAGATCAACGATACCGGTGGCCACGCCGCCGGCGACGAGACCTTGCGCCGCATCGGTCGCATCCTGAAATCGCAGATCCGCACCAGCGACACGGCGGCGCGCATGGGCGGCGACGAATTCGCTCTCATCCTGCAGCGCTGTCCGCGCGAGCGCGCCGAACAGGTGGCGCAACAGATCCTTGCCGCCATCAGGGATTTCGCGCTGCACTGGGATGGCGGCAAATTCTTCCGGGTTGGCGCCAGCATCGGTATCGCCTACACCGATTCCGGCGAGTACGATGCAGCGGCCGTGCTGCGCGCCGCCGATTCGGCGTGCTATGCCGCCAAGAAGAATGGCCGCGGCCGCATCGAGATCCATCACGCCGATCCGATCTACGAGGCCAGCGGCCGCTTCCAGCTGAGCGGCCTGCAACAGAGCAATCCCTAGGCATCAGCCGCTACGCGCTGACCGCTGCTTCAACAGCACCGGCGCATCACCGATGCGGCCCGACAAGGGATCTGGCCTCGCCGCTTCTCGACGTCTGTCGTGCGCTTTATGGCGCAGCAGTGAGTCTCGGCCCCGGCGAATCCGACATGGTGGCCGTGGTAAAGGCCATCGAGGCGCGCACCGAGGCATTGCGAGGACATTGCGCGCCGAGCGACCAGCGAGACGCGGGCGTGGCAAAATCCGCGCGACGCAAGCCGATGAATTCATGATGACGCAGACCTGGATACACACCAACCACGGCCGCCTGTTTGCAAAAACCTGGGGTGCGCAACCCGACCCGACCGGCAAACCTCCGCTCGTGCTGTTCCACGATTCGCTCGGCTGCGTCGAGCTGTGGCGTGACTTTCCGGAGCGCTTGTCACAGGCCACCGGACGCAGCGTCGTTGCCTACGACCGCCTGGGCTTCGGCAGATCCGATCCGCATCCGGGCCGCTTGCGCAACGATTTCGTGCAGACGGAAGCACGCGAGGCGCTCCCGGCCGTGCTCGAGCAGCTCGGCATCTCCAGCTTCGTGGCGTTCGGACACAGCGTCGGCGGCGGCATGGCTGTGGTTTGCGCCGGGGAATTCCAGTCGCAATGCCGCGCGCTGATCACCGAATCGGCACAGTCATTCGTCGAGGATCGCACGCTGGATGGAATTCGCGTGGCCAAGCGGCAGTTCGAACAGGAAGGTCAGCTGGAACGGCTCAGGAAGTACCACGGCGACAAGGCGCAATGGGTGCTGAGCGCCTGGACCGATACCTGGCTCGCCCCGCGATTCGCCCACTGGAACCTCGACATTGACTTGCCGCGAGTGCACTGCCCGGCGCTGATCATTCACGGCGCCGAGGATGAATTCGGCTCGGTCCGGCATCCCGAGCGCATTGCGTCGCTGGCACTGGGTCCCGCCACCGTCGAGATCCTGGCGAACTGCGCGCACGTCCCTCATCGCGAGAAACCGGACGTGGTGATGGGCATGGTCGAACGTTTCCTCGCAGGGAACGCCTAGCTGGAGGCCGCTGACGAAGCGGTACGAGAAAGCAAGTCCTTTGCCCACTGCAGCTTCGATCCGTGCGCGGCCATGCGACCAGTCTCCTGGATCGATCTTGCCGAGGGGAGCTGACCCGGAGTCTCTTCACTTCCGGGCGGAGCCGTTGTTACGGAACCGCTAATCCGGCGCCAGCAGGCGCCGCTTGCCATCGCAGGAGAGCACGACACCGGGCTCGTCGAGGCGTTCGCGGTCCCACAGCTCGCAGGTCACTTCGCGATGGCGCTGGTCCAGCGCTTCGCAGTAGTTCGTGTAGAGGCATAAACGGACGGTCTCGCCGCGACCGCTGCACACTTTCACGAACCAGTCCGGATCGGCGAGCGCCTGGCGCGCGAAGCCCACCACATCCGCCTGACCGGCCGCGAGCACCGCCTCGGCCTGCTCGAAATTGTGGATGCCGCCCGCCGTCACCAGCGGCACGGCATGGCCGGCATCGCGCAGCGTCCTGCGAATCACCTCCGACGGTGCCAGATTGCGTCCGAACGGGCCGATCGCATCCGAATAGTAGGAAGGCATGCACTCGTAGCCGCTGCGGCCGGTGTACGGATAGGCCGCTTCGCCGACCTTCGGCTGCTTTGCATCTTCGAATTTGCCGCCGCGGGACACCGACAGAAAGTCCATGCCGGCTGCGGCGAAACGCGTCGCGTAGTACGCGGCATCGTGCACGCTGCTGCCACCCTGGATGCACTCCTCTGCCAGGAATCGACAGCCGACTGCGAAATCCTTACCCACCGCCGCGCGCACCTTGGCGAATACTTCAAGCGGCAGACGTACCCGCGCTTCGGGCGAACCGCCGTAGCCGTCCTGGCGATCGTTGGTCGCGGAAAGAAAGGAAGCCAGCGTGTACGCATGGGCGAAATGCAGCTCGACGCCGTCGAATCCCGCTTCGCGAGCACGTACGGCAGCTGCGGCGAACAAGTCCGGCAAAACCTCTGGCAGCTGCGCGATGTGCGGCAGCTCGA
>JBDHQY010000214.1:0-5218 GCA_039807315.1 Steroidobacter sp.
TGACGCAAGCTCAGGATCTGGAATCAGGCCCGGGGCATCGAGGGTGAGTCGACGTTCCCGGTGTGCCGTCGCGCCGGCGGGGATTGGCAGCTTGCTTCGGGAAAAGAGCTGGTCAAGGTGGAATGAGGGGCTGATGTAGCAGGTGCGGCCAGTCGCTGCCGCCGGCAAGCAGCGGCGTCGAGCGGACTGCCGTCGCGAGAACATCGCGATGCGCGCTACGCGCAAAGCGCTCGAGCTGCTTTAGGGAAAATGCCTACTGCGGCCGACACATCCACGTAAGTGCCTTGTTTTTCCGGGGGCGAGCCGCAGCTTGCAGCAGTGCCCCGGGATTTGAGCGAGCGGTCCGCGGCTTCGCCGCAACGGTTGTTCGTATCGATGCACTGCGGGCGCTCCGCACGGTCTTGGGAGGAACCGGGGGCTGCGGGTTACACTCCATTGCATGAGGCTGCGGCGTTCCGCCATCGAGCCCAGATCGGTCCAGAGCAAGTGCCATGACTCAATCGTCCGAAGAACGCGTGCCTTCCACCGGGGACGAGCCGTCCACGGCACGCATCCTGCCGTTCGAGCGTCCGCCAAGCGAATTGCAGCGCGCCGTGCAGCAGCGTGCGCAGGAGCGCATCGAAGCGGAACAGATCAAGCCCAAGGTGTCGAACGTTCGCCGCGTCATGACACTGATTATGGCCCTGGTACCGGTGTTGCTGCTGCTTGCCGGCTTCCTGGTCGCCGTTCAGGCGGTGCGATTCATTACATCCTTGTATGCGCAGCCGCCCGCCTCGGTCGAGGCGCCGGCGGCCGAGTCGCCGGAACAGGAGCCGCCGCAACCCGGTGTGGTCATACTGGTTCCGGATCGATCCATTCCGGTCGATTCCGCCAAGCAGACACCGGCCACGACCGAGCCGTCCGCTGCCGCACAGTCGCCCGATCAATAATTCCCGACAGCTTTTTTCGATTCTTCGCGTCGACGCGGATGTCGTCGCCGATCCCGGCAGCGGGCTGCTGCGTGTCCGGACGAGCCGTCAATGCGCCCGGTCTGCGCGATCGGGTTGCTCACCGGAAGCAACACGGCCTGGAGATGTTGCAGACGGTTTGCGATCACGCCGTGCGCGGCGCCAGACCTTTCAGCTTGAAGCTCAAGCCGATCAGCAGGACGCCGAAGAACACCGCATAGAGGCCGATCAGCCAGACCACGGCGATGGCGCCCGCGCCCGGACTGACCACCATCAAGGCGCCGAAGATCACCGAGATCAGTCCCGACAGGCCCAGCAGCCACTCGTTGTCGATCTCCCGGCGAATGCGGATCGCGGTGACGATCTGGAAAATGCCGGTCACGATGGCCCAGGCCGCGATGAACATCAGCAGCACCAGCGCGGTGATCTGCGGCCACAGGAAGGCGACGATGCCGGCGGCGATGCCGGTCAGCCCGACCACGATGAGCGCCCACAGCGGCTTGCCCGAATCGTGCCAGCGAAATGCCGTGACCAGCGACAGCACGCCATCGGCGAACGAGTACACGCCCCACAGCACCACCAGCGCCAGCAGCGTGATGCCTGGCCAGACCCAGGCGAGGATGCCGAACAGCACGGCGATCACACCGCGCAGTGCGATCAGCCACCAGTTCCTGCTGGCGGTTTCGATCAGTGCGGAAAGCGGCATGACTTCATCTCCGTGGCAACCCGATCGTGGCGAGGGGCCGAGTATGCCAGCGGGCGCAGCGATCGCTGATAGCAATGGTGCGTATCCGCAGCGAACGATCCTGCCCCTGCTGCGTATTGACGAGTGCCGGGCACAAGGTCCTGCCGGCCCCGAACTTGCCCGATGAGCTGCGTCCGTATTCTGCCGCCTGCGGCGGCGCGTGCTAGCCGGGCAGGGTTCCCAGCAGCTCCGCCGCACCGTTCCAGAAGATCTGGATGCCGATGCAGAACAGCAGGAATGCCGACAGCCGCATGACGACCGAAGTGCCGGTGGCACCGATGAAGCGGGAGATGCGTTCGGCGTAGCGATAGAGAAGATAGATGATCGCGCACAGGAGTGCCGTGGCGAGCGTCATCTGCGCGAAGAACCACAACAACTGGCCTTCGCCGAAGCTGCTGGGCCGGCTGGTGCCCAGCGACACGGCCACCGAGATCGTGCCGGGGCCGGTGGTGAACGGCATGGTGAGCGGATAGAACGCCATGCGGTTCAGCGTGTCGCCGGTGGGCAGCTCCCTGGACGGAGTGCCCGGGTCCGCCTTCGTCTCCTCCTGGTTGAGCATGCGCCACGCAGCCAGCGCGATGACGATGCCGCCGGCGACGCGCAGCACCGGAACCGAGATGCCGAAGAAGGTCAGCACGTAGGCGCCGACGTAGAAGGAGGAGCTGATGAGGATGAAGCTGTAGATCGCCACCCAGCGCGCCAGGTGACTGCGCAGCGAGGGATGGAAGCGCTCGGTCGCGCTCAGGAAAATGAAGGCGCCGCCCAGCGGATTGACGATCGAGAACAAGGCGGGGAAGGCGAGCAGGAAAAAGGACATGGCAAGGGGTAGTGGCCGGGATGCGCCGTAGCATAGCGTGCCGGCCGGACCTGTGGTGCCGGGGTGTTCGCGTTCCGGCCGGCGGCGATTCGTCATGGATGGGGCCGACGGCACGGACTATCCCAAACGGAGCAGGCTCCTCGAGATCGTTCCCCCCGCGGCAGGTCGTGCTCGAGCACTTCTCGGGACATCATTTCCATCCCGACCATCACGCTCACGACGCAAGATGCGAGCACCGGGGTCGACGGGCGGCAGGTGTTCAATGCGGCTGAGCACCGCGACTGCATTGCGCCGTCGGTGCCGGAAGCGAACGAGCAGAGTCTGAGCCGGCTCGCGTCGGAGCTTAGCGAGTGGCGTTGAGCGGACCGACGACAGTGCAAGTCTGGTGAAGAAGATCGTCAACGCTCATACTCTCCGCTCGCCCCTGCGCTGCCAAGAGTGAGATTGCCATGACGAGATTCGACCTGAAGCGGGGCCTTGTCTGCCTCTGTATCGCCATTGCCGCGATGATCGTCGGTGGCTGCAGCAAGGCGCCGGTGGAGCAGCCGCAAACGACTGCGCCACCGCAAGCGGCGGCACAGCCGCAGGCCGCGATTCAATTCAGGGAACCGCCTGTTCGGCCTCCGACCCCGGCTTCGGAAAACTGCATTGCCAACGGTGGCAGGCTGTCGATCGACGTCGATCCGAACGGCAGGCAGTACGGAGTCTGCTACTTCGAAGACAACTACCAGTGCGAGGAGTGGGCGCTGCTGCGCGGCCGCTGCCCGCTCGGCGGCATCCGTGTCACGGGATACGCAACCGCGGCGCAACGTTTCTGCGCCATCACCGGCGGTATCTATACCGAGGCTTCCAGCGACAGTGGCATGGGTGAGGAAGACAAATGCACGCTGCCCGGCGGGCAGGTCTGCGAAGCCGACGCCTACTACCGAGGCGCTTGCGGCCGCGACATCTGATTTGATTGTCGAGCCGGAACCGCGGCAGCGGCGCTCCCACGCTCTTCATGCTGTCCGCTCGGCAGACACGCCGGCAGCCTGATCGCAGCGTGCCTGCTACTTCTTCTTGCTGGTTTTTTTCTCGCTCGCCTTGCGCCGCCCGGTGCTCTTTTTCTTCGCTGCCTTCTTCTTCGGTACCTTCGCGCCGGCGCGTCGCGCCTCGGAGAGGCCGATGGCGATGGCCTGCTTGCGGCTGGTGACCTTCTTGCCCGAGCGACTGCTGCGCAGCGTGCCGCGCTTGCGTTCGTGCATGGCCCGTTTGACCTTCGAAGATGCCTTCTTGCTGTAGCGCCGCGCCATATGTGCTCCTGCCGGCGTACAGCCGGTCGGTAGTCAAGCGCTGGATCAATGCCTCGTGTGATCGCACGGTTCCCGCGAGAACTTCGGCGTGCTATGGCAATTGCAGCTGAGTCGCGCCCTTTGCATTGCTGCGCCTATCGCACGCAAGTTTTACACAGCGCGATCCGAGGGCTCATGGCGGCGAAGAAATCGGCACGCGGATCGAGAAAGCGCGCTGCCGCGAATCGTTCCGACGGTAGTTCGGCAAGGCGTGCGGCTGCACAACGTTCGGCCGGCGGCTCAACGCGCCGCGCGGCAGCCAATCGCCCCGCCCGCCGTACCAAGAAACATGCGGGAGCGAAAAGCTCTACGCGCGCCTCGACGGGGCATGCTGTATCGGCGCCATCTTCGAAACGCTGGCGCGTCATGTGACCGAGCACAGTCATGCGCTGGACCTGGAGTCCGGCGTGTTTTCGCGCGGCGACCGCATGGGCGGGCATGCGGTAAATACAGATATGGCGAGGTGGGCTTGACTATTGCAATGTGATTTTTTTCGCCTACATTGAATGCAAAATAGCTAATAAAGTCTCCGTTTAGTCCAATAACTAGCAATAAAACGATAAATAAGTTTCATATTTGAGTCGTCGAGGTTTCGCCGTCGAACTCATTGAAGAATGAAGGGGGAAACGATGCTCGCCAATGCTCCGCTCTGCACCGAGCCTCGAGGTGATCGCCGTACGTCGTCACCGTGCATATCCCGCGCGATCTCCCGGACCGCGATAGCAATATGGATGGCCGCAATTGGCGCGTTGCTAGCAGTGTTGCTTGCCACGCGCCCCGCGCTGGCACGAACTGTTGAGGTCGACGATGCGACCATTAGCGATCTGAATGCCGCCTTCAAGGCCGGTACTCTGACTTCCGAGCGGCTCGTCGAGCTATGTCTCGCTCGTATCCAGGCATACGACCGGCAGGGACCTGCGCTGCACGCCATGATTACAGTGAACCCGCGTGCTCTCGAGACGGCGCGCGCACTGGATGCAGAGCGCAAGGCCAAGGGGCCGCGGTCGCCGCTGCATGGGATTCCAGTGATCCTCAAAGACAACTACGACACTGTGGATATGCCGACTACCGGTGGCTCCGTATTGCTGGAAGGTTCGATTCCACCGGATGACGCGTTCATGGTCAGAAAACTTCGCGACGCCGGCGCGATCATTCTCGGCAAGGCCAACATGTCGGAATTCGCGTCACCGCCGAATCGCAGTTCGCTCGGTGGGCAGTCGCTGAATCCTCATGATCCCACCCGCTCGCCTTCGGGTTCGTCGAGCGGTACGGGTGTCGCGATTGCCGCGGGATATGCACCGCTGGGTCTGGGTACGGATACTGGCGGTTCCATTCGCGGACCGTCCGCGGCGAACGGCATTGTCGGGCTTAAGCCCAC
>JBDHQY010000215.1:0-5215 GCA_039807315.1 Steroidobacter sp.
TCTTCGGACGTGCGCCACCCATGGAACTGCCAGGCTGGAGAAGCTCGAACACCTGTTCCGGGATACCGGGCTGGCCTGCGGCCTCATCGTCCATGAATTTCTCGGCGGCTTCGAGCAGTGCGTCCAGTTGAATGATCTGGTTGAACTTGCGCACCGGTGCGGGTGGTGCCTTGTCACGACCGAAGGACAGCGCACCTGCACGGTCCTCGGGCGAATGCAACAGGTAGTCGACCTCGGTGAGGTCGATGCGCCCGGTGTGCTTTTCGATGATGCGTCGCCCCCAGGCGTCGGGGGAGGCGTCACGCAGGGTGCCGAAGATGCCCTTGAGCTTGACCGTCTGCAGGCGGTGCGGAGTCAGCGGCAACTCGTAAGGCTCCAGCGGCACGGCGTCGCTGCGATCCAGGTAGGTCGGGTTGTAGACGAACGAGCCTGTGGTCACGCCTTGGCGGACATCCAATTCGTAGAAGCCCGCGGTGACCACCTCCAGCGACTGGGGCAACTGGAAATAGACATAGGCGCGCCGGTCAGAACTCGCCATCGAAGTGCTCCTTGCGATGACGAACCCGCTTTGGCAAACGCGTGAGTTCCAGTTGCTTGCCTTGTTCGTCGCGCTCGGGATCGGCAATGGCCTCGATCTCGGATTCGAGCCCCATGGCCCACAACACGGCCAGGTACGCGCCGAGGCCGGTTTGCAGATGGCCGGCTTCGACCGCCCGCGCCGTGTCGTAACTGATGCCCGCCTTGGCTGCCAGCTCACGCAGCGTCAGCCGGCGACGCTTGCGCGCCAACGCCACGCGCTCACCGATGCGCCGGGCGCCGTTGCGGACTGCAAGAGGTGCCGTATCTGTGATCTGTAGGGGGCGAGGCATGACGAAAACCATCAGAAATCTGTTTGGAACGGTTTAAGCATACCTGAAAAGACTGGAACGTAAACAATCAGACCGGCTGAAGGCAGCTAAAATTATTATAGGATCGGTTTCAGTAGTCCCAAAATAACTGCCCTGCTAGGCATAGTCTCTGTGGATCCCGATGATTCCACCTGCGGGGTGACATTCTGGGCGGCTGCCAGGCCCAGCTCCGCCCGGGCGATTTACGGGTGCCCCGCTGGCGACCTTCCTTAGAACCGCTTGCTAGCACGAAGTGTCAATCAGCTTCGTCGGTCGTAGGACAGATGCTATCGCCCGCCTAGCGCCAGATGTACGCCAGGCTCTTGCGTGACCTACTAGAACGCGTGCAGATCGCCCATTGGGGTGACTTCGACGAAGGAGGAGGTTTCGAATAACCGCCTTTCTCGCGCACGCGGCTGCCGAGGTGGACGAGACGATCAGGCCATGGAACATGCACCCTGACGAAATCCCTCAGGCGCAGCGTCGGCCAGCGACGGATCGAACCACCGAGCGCATGGAGGCTTTCGCAGAACCAGCCGGCTGGAACCATATCGCGACTGCTACCCGTGAAGCTCGCTTCGTAGCAGAGCAAGAGAGCTGAATGGTATTCAGGCACGTCGCAGGTCTTCAGCGGACACTGGTTGTGAAGCCGACCTTCGGCTTCGCGATGGGATTCTGCGGCCTTGCAAAAACATTGATACAAGATTGCGCCATCAACTTTCGATCCAGAGGTTTAGACTTAAGTCTCCCCGGGAGTCCATCGGTCGCTCGGGTACGTGAGAAGATAGTTTTAACTCAGTCAGTTAGGGGCCAGATTCGATTCGCATCGCCCGCTCCAGCCCCGCATCCGAATAAATCCAGCGAATTATCAAAAGCCATCGTCACCGAAGGATTTTGCCTTGGTGACCTCCAGAGAAATCCACTCGAATTCCCGCGTCGACTGAACGGGCGCGCGAAACGCTTCAGCGACTGTGTAAATTCTCCGCGCGAATTCGCAGCGCAACAGAAAACAGCCGCACTCTTGTGTCCTACGCATCCTTTGCGGCGGGCTTGATTTCTGCGCGATCCATATTTAACCTATAAGTTAATTAATAAAGTGGAACGGAAATATAGCCGTGCAATCGATCAGCACAACCTTCGCCGCGCTCGGAGATCCGACGCGCCTGGCCATCCTGTCGCGCCTTACCCAGGGCCAAGCGACGGTCACGGAGCTCGCGGAGCCGTTCGATATGAGCATGCCCGCGATCACCAAGCATCTGAAGGTGCTGGAAAACGCCGGCCTCATCTCACGGGGCCGCGACGCGCAGCGGCGGCCATGCCGCCTCGAGCCGGAAGGCTTCAAGCAGGTTGCGGACTGGGTGGAAGAGTATCGGCAGATCTGGGAAGCCAGCTTCGACCGACTGGACGACTATCTGAAGCGCATTCAACACAAGCAGGGCAAGAAACATGGCCGCCAGCAGAAAGCCAAATGAGCTGTACCTCACCCGGGTGTTCGACGCTCCCGTAAAACTCGTCTGGGACGCGTGGACGGATCCGAAGCAAGTCGGCCAGTGGTGGGGCCCTCGCGGATTCACGCTGACCACACACAGCCGAGACCTGCGGCCGGGCGGGAAATGGATCTACACCATGCACGGACCCGACGGTACCGACTATCCGAATGTCACGACCTACCACGAGGTGGAGCAGCACGCGCGCCTGGTCTACGACCATGGCGCCACAGAAACCACACCGCCGCTGTTTCGGGTTACGGTGAGCTTTGCCGAAAACCAGGGCAAGACGACGATGAACATGACCATGAGCCTGGCAAGCGCTGCGGCGGCCGAAGAGGCACGCAAGTTCATCAAGAAGGCCGGCGGCGATGCCACGTGGGATCGCCTCGCGGAGTATCTGCACGCAAGGTCAGGCCAGGACAAGTTCGTCATCAACCGTACTTTTGAAGCGCCCATCGATCTCGTGTTCGAGATGTGGACCGATCCGAAGCACCTCGCGCAATGGCTGCCGCCCGCCGGCATGACCTCGAAGTTCTTCAACGGCGACATCAAAACGGGCGGTCGCACCTTCTATTGCATGGAGGGCACGCACGGAGTCATGTACGGCCGGACGGAATATCGGGAAGTCACCCGGCCAACCCGGATCGTCTATACGCAAAGCTTCTGCGATGAGAATCGGAATCCCGCTCGCCATCCGTCTGCGCCCACGTGGCCGCAGACCATGCTCACCATCGTGGCGCTCGAAGCGGAGGATGCGAGCAGGACGCGGGTCACCGTAACCTGGGAGGTCTTCGGTGAAGCCAGCGCTACCGAGCGCAATACTTTCCACGATGCCAAAGGCGGCATGACGGGCGGCTGGACCGGCTCGTTCGACAAGCTGGAAAGCTATCTGTCGGAGCGCAGCAGTTGAGAATGGCAACTGGAAGCAGAGCTACGGCGCGGTGATTGAGAATGCTCCAACCGTCGCAGCTCGAGAGCAGGCCTGGTCGGGCGGCTGCGCGCCGCACCGGCTGCCGCCGAACCTGGGATCGCCTCGTCAAGCGCCGGATCGGATATTTGCCTCTCCAGGGGATGAGGAGACGGGTGCCGCCGCCGGCAGCTTGATCATCGTCTGCTGGGCCATGGTGCCGTTGGCAATGATGATCTGACGCCCATCGTCGGCGCGCAGCACCGTATAGCCAAGCGAGATGTCCTCGACGACGCCCATCTCGTGCCCGCTGGCGGTGGGTGCCTGGATCTGGATGCGCTCCCCCCTGCGGAAGGGCTTGTAGAGCACCAGGCTGATGCCGGCCACGAGATTGCCGAGCGTGCTCTGCGCAGCAAAGCCGACGATGATCGATACTAGGCTGACGCCGGCCAGCAAGGTCGTACCCAACCGGTTCAAGGCCGGCACCAGATGCGCATAGGCCGCGATCAGCAGGAGCCACAGGAACAGGATCGCCAGATGGCTGAGGAAGGCCAGCGTCATCTGATCGATGCGATCGGACTGGTCATGGTGTAGCGCAGCGGCCAGCAGACGCCGCACGATCCGGGACAGAACGATCCCGATCGCCAGGAAGAAGCCCGCCAGCAGCAGCGCGCCGATGATCTGTGTTGGATCGAGCCACTTCAGCATCAGCCACCCCCTCGACGTCCGACCCGGGCCACAGTCGACTCAATGATCACAAATTCGGTAGCGGCGGCGCCGTGAGCAGGGCTACGGCCGATCCTGACCGGCTTGCCGCGCCCTCCCGCGAGGCTAAGCGAGTGCCGATACAGCCCCAATCTGGGTCGCGAGAGTGCGATGGCCACGCGCAACTGCCCATGAATGCCGCTTGCCGCCGCTTTTACGCTGTCTCGTGCTTGTTTGAAGAACAGTGAACACGCGGCGCGCATGCTTCAAGAATAGCTTGCCTGACCAAATCAGTCGCGCGCTGCGAGTGGTGCGCGCAAACAGCACCGCGCCTGGCTCTTCAGTGGAGGTTGCTCAATATCCGGCTTTGCGCCACGCGCACGCAGTGCAGCTCTTCGGCAACTGCCAGGTCATCAGCAACGAAACCGGATTGAGGCCGACCAGCCTGTTTTCCTGGATGGACAGCAGAGAGAGCCTGCTTGCCTCTCTGCTGTCCATCGCTGCGCTCGCCGCCCCAACGCTGGAGCCGCCTCAAACGGTTGATGAATCTCGAGAGCTGATCTCGATGGTCGTGTTCTTACGGACTAGCCGTCTTGTAAGCGCTCGGCGGCACGCGTTTCCTGGACGCTTGCTCGTAGGCATAGGCGATGCCGATGAGCTTGGCCTCGGACCACGCCGGGCCGGTGAGCGAAAGCCCCACGGGCATGCCTTCGACCAACCCCATCGGCACGTTCATGTTCGGATAGCCGGCGATGGCGGCGTTGCCGCTCAGGGACGGCGGCGACGTACCCTTCGGTGATGCACGGTTGGAGGAGCGTTCGGTCACCGTGCCGTTGGGAATGAGCACGCCTGCCGGCCCGCTGTTGACGCCGATCACGGCACTGACGCCGAATTCGTTGAAGGCGCGCCCGTAGCCCTCGGGGCCCGCGCGGCGCTTGGCGTATTCGAGCATCTTTTGATACTCGGGGTCCGCACGGCCGTTGCGGCTTTCGGAGAGCTCGAGAGCACCCTGATCGACGATCCCTTCGCGCGGGTCGGCGGCATGGGCCGCGATGATGTCGGCGAGCGTGCGCGCCTTTTGCGAGGCCGGCGCGTTCGCGAGATAGGCAGCGATGTCTTCCTTGAATTCGTAGGACATGATGCCGAGGGTTTCCGGACTCATGTCTTCGAGGATGTCGTCGGGAAGTTCGACCACTTCCGCGCCGTGGGCTTTCATGACGGCGATC
>JBDHQY010000216.1:0-5214 GCA_039807315.1 Steroidobacter sp.
CGCAAAGCGTTGCAGATTCAGCGCCAGCGTCGCGTTGCCTTGCGCGTCCGTAGTCGTTTCGGCCAGCTGCTCGTTGAAGCCTTCACGTGCGAACTGCGGGTCGTGGAACTGATAGTCGGGGAAGTTCCGGAACGAGGGGAAGCTGGGGCTCAAGGTCATCTGCGCGGTGATGCGACGATTTTCCGCCGGCGTACCGAACAGGTTCTGCAGCTGCACCCGGGCCTGGAGCTCGTCGGGCGATACCCAGCCGTCCGCCGACTGCGCGGAGAAGCTGGCGGTCATCCGCAGACGATCAGGCTGGAAATCGCGGACCTGTACCGTGACCGAGCCGATCAGGTCGCTGTAATCGCGGTCGCGCACGACCGAGATGCCCAGGGTGTAAGTGCCGGTCGGCGAGGTTTCCTGGGTCGGCTGGCGGATCTCGCCGAAGCCGGCGGCGCCCGGTACGAAGGTCTCGCGGCGGATCAGCGTGCCGCGCGGATCGGTGATCTCCAGACGCAGCGGCACGCCTTCGAAGCTGCGGTTCCAGTCCTGGCTGCGAACGATGGCGGCCGCCCGGATTTCTTCGCCCGGCCGGTAGATGCCGCGGTCGGAGAACAGGTAGGCGGACAGGGCACCCCGATCGGCATTGCCTTGCACGCCGCCGACCTCGAATCGCGACAGGTCGAGCGAGCGGCCACGCTCGTCGACCGGCAGGAACGAGCTGTCCCCGCCATGCCGCGCCAGGTACAGCACCGGCTGACGCTCGCGCTGGAAGCTCCGCAGCTCCGGAAAGCGCACGTGACCTGCGGCATCGGTGGTCTCGGTCAGCACCGGCAGGCCGTTGCGGCCGATGATGTCGATGGCGGCGCCCGGCACCGGTTTGCCATCGCTGATGGATTGCACGAACACGTCCTGCGTGCCGTCGACGGCGCGTTTGACCACGAGACCGAGATCGGTGACGACGATCAACCGTGCATCCGACAGCGAGCCGTTGCGCGCGTCGTTCCAGCTGTCTCCCGTATATTCGAGCGGACGGTCCGAGCCGGTGTCCCAGCCCTGCACGCGCAGCAGGAAGACGCCGCGTCGGTCGCCCGCCTGTGAATCCAGATATTCGCCGAGATCGAGCGCCTCGTACTGCGGCTTGCCCGGCGCGACCTTGGGCAGTGCCACGGTCTTGACGAAGCGCTCGGTGATGTCGGCGCTGTCGAAGGCCCAGTTGTGGAACATCGGCGTCTCGAAACTGCCGCTGGTCTGACTCACCAGGTGCTGCAGCTGGCGCGGCAGCAGACGGCCGACCTCGATGCGCATTGCCGGCACGTTGCGCGCGAACAGCGAGAGGGTCTTTTCGCCGGACAACGACAGCAGCGAGCCCTTGCTCAGGATGCTCAGCTCGCGTGGGAATTCCGGCACCTGCAGGATGCGCTCGACGGCATCGCCGAGCACGTAGCCGCCGAAAGATTTCAGCCCCGAGTCGATGCGCACGTAAAGCTGCCGGCCTGGATCGGCCTCGTAGCGGAAGCTGTGCAGCTCGGAATGCTCGCGCTCGCCCGGAATCTGGGTCAGTGCCAGTCTGTTGGCGTCGCTCAGCACTGCGGGGCGGAAGTTCGAGTCGTTCCACTGGAACGGCTTGCCGCGGTTGTAGCGTTCGAACTGCGTCTGCAGTTGCGCATCGGGATGCTGCAGAGGCAGCAGCCAGACGCTGACTTTCCTGGGCAGCTCGCGCTCCGGCACCGAGAAGGAGGTATTGATCAGCAACACCTGGTTCGGCTCGTTGCGTTCGTCGCGCGCGATATCGAGAGCGACTTCGGAAACCTTGAGGCTGTTGAGCCCGGGAATCTCCACGCTGCTTTGCAGCTCCGCCTCGGTGGCATTGCCGCCGCGTGCGGACTGCACGCCGGATGCGATGGTGAGCTGCAGGCGGCCGGCTTTCGGCGGCACTTCGAGCTGCGCCGAGTGCACGTAGGCGTTCAGCTTCAGCTTGTCGTAGACCACTGTGTAGGCGGGCGCGGTCAGCTCCTTCTCGATCTTGTCCGACACGCGATCGAACATTCGCAGGCGCACGCGCTTCTCGAAATTCTCCGGGTCGACCGGGTGCGAGAAGCTCACGGTCGCGACCACCTTCTTGTTGCCTGCGACCAAGGGGTCCTGATGGAACTCGGTGGCCGCGATCTTCGCCTCGAATGGCGGCGCCCGGAACTCGAACTCCTGGCGCTGCAGCCGCACCGCGGCGGCCGCAAACTGCCTGCGATCGAGCTTCACGCCGAACCTGGTGCCCACCGGCCAATCGGACTGGGGCTGGAACCGCAGCGTCTTGTCGTCGTCCCAGCTCCATTGACCGGCCAGCTGCGGGCTCATCGCGATGCCGGCCTGCCGGGCCTCGACGGCATGACCGGCGCGCTCCAGCGGCGCGACGGAAGAGGCGAACTGCACGATCAGCGGATTCGGCTTGCCCGGCGGCTCGCAGGCGTAGCAGGTGACCGCGGGCGCGGTGACGTTGAATGCTACCAGCACGGGCTTCGGTTGGCTTTCATGCCAGCGCCACAGCCACAGGCCGCCGGCGATGATGGCTAGTGCCGCGATGCCCAGGGTCGCGGCGCTGCGCGGACTGGTGCGAACCAGGTCGGCCACAGTGGCGTTACGTCGCTTGACGGCGCCGGTGGCCGCGGCCAGCCACCGGGGTTGGGTCCATGTAACCTCGCCGATGAGCGCGCGCAGCGCTTGGCGGAACCGTTCACCGATTGTTTTCGTGACAGACATGCACGCATCCTGCTGGCCGGTTGCAGCCGCATCATGACGGACAATTGTGCCGAAACCCTGCTAAAAATGTGGCGGGCCGTGGGCGTCTCCAGGCAGAACCGAATGAGCGAGCACAGTGCGACGATTCTCTGGCAGCGTAACGGCGCCACTTTCAGCGACAACCGCTACAGCCGCGCGCATCAGTGGAAATTCGACGGCGGGGCAGTCGTGCCGGGATCCAGTTCGCCGCATTCGGTGCGCGCGCCGCTGTCCGATGCCAGCGCGGTGGACCCGGAAGAGGCATTTGTAGCTTCGCTGTCGAGCTGTCACATGCTGTGGTTTCTCTCCATCGCCGCCGGATGTGGTTTGGTGGTGGACAGCTACGAGGACCGGGCCGTCGGCGTCCTGGCCAGGAACGACCAGGGCAAATTCGCCATGACGGAGGTGACGCTGCGGCCGCGGGCGGTATTCGTGGGCAAACAACCTACCGATGCAGAGCTGGATGACCTGCATCATCAGGCGCACCGGGAATGCTTCATCGCCAGCTCGGTGACCAGCAAGGTGCGGTGCGAGCCGTGCCGCTGATGTGGCAGGTCGGTGCGGCTTGTCCGTACCTGCATTAATAAGGAGAGCGGATCCGGCCCCCCGGCAAGGCTGGGCGGCTCGCCGCCGCTTCCAAAGTAGGAATAGCCGAGAGAGCAGGCGCCGAACGCTACGGTCGACTCGCCCCGGCGGCGGGAGGCGAGGTGTGTCATAAGGCAACCTGTGGAACCGCGCGGCGCCAAAGCTCGTTTGCCAGCCAGCCGCTTCTTGGGTACGGTAGCGGCCACCGGCGCGATAGCCCCCATTCGAGCCTTCACGGCCGCAATATCCGCCGGTTTCCCGGCATTTCAGTGCGTTTGAGTGAATTCCCGATGCCCTTGTGCAACCGACACTTCGTATTGCTCGTTCTGGCCGTGGCCGTGCTGCCGGTCCTGACTGCCTGTGGCGGCAAGTCCCGCAATTGCGTGGACCCGAATGAGCCGTATCTTGCCGCCCGCAACAATCCGTCGCTGAAGACGCCGGACGGTCTGACCCAGCCGGATCGCTCGGCGGCGCTGATCATTCCCGAAGCGAGCGGTACGAGCCGTTCCGGCAGCGGCTGCCTGGCCGATCCGCCGTCATATTTCCGCTCGGCCGGCACGGTGGCGCGCTCTCCGGAAGAAGTGGTCGCCAGCTGGGCACAGGCCTGGGCGTCGCGCGAGGCGGACGCCGTGATCGCGCTGTATTCGTCGACTTTCGTCGCGCCTACCGATTCCGCCGGCAGCAGCGCCGCCTGGCTGGAGCAACGCCGTGAGCAGGTCGCCACCGGGCCGGTGCCGGACTCCATGGTCGAAGCACTGCGCGTCGAGCCGGATGGCGCCGACCGCCGCATCGTCACTTTCGTGCAGAAATTCGGCGTGAACTCGCTGCGCAAGGAGCTGGTGCTGGTACGCGAATCCGGTTCCTGGCGCATCGTGTCGGAGAAAGTGGCGGAGGTGAAGTGAGAGGCGAGGCTCGTTGCGGCTGATGGCTTCCTCCGTCGTCACCAGCTCCATTCCGCTGCGTCACGGTGCGGTGCGTGACGCGATCGTCGATCGGCTGGAGCGCGCACTGGGCAAATCCGTCGCAGGCGCAACACGGCGCGATTTCTACGATGCCCTGGCAATCGCAGTCCGTGAAGAGCTGGCCGAGCGCTGGATCGCTACGCGCACGCGAGTTGCGCACGCACACGTCAAGCGTGTCTGCTATCTCTCGATGGAGTTCCTGCTGGGGCGCAGCCTGATCAATGCGCTGTCCTCGTTCGACGATGGCCTGATCGATGAAGTGCGCGAGACCCTGCAGGGCTTCGGCCACGAGCTCGAGGACATTGCCGCGGAAGAGGAGGATCCGGGGCTGGGCAACGGCGGTCTCGGTCGCCTGGCGGCCTGTTTTCTCGATTCGCTGGCCACGCTCGGCTATGCCGCCACCGGTTACGGCATCCGCTACGACTACGGCATTTTCACCCAGGTCATCGCCGCTGACGGCGGCCAGCGTGAAGTCGCCAGTTCCTGGCTCGGCATGCACAACTTCTGGGAAAGCGGCCGCGGCGGCATCCGCTATCGGGTACGTTTCGGCGGGCATTGTCAGGCGAGCCGCGACGACCAGGGGCGGGTCCGCAACGAATGGGTGGGTACGCGCGATGTCTGGGCGGTTGCGTACGACTTGCTGATTCCCGGCAACCGCAGTCCCACGGTCAATCATCTGCGCTTGTGGTCCGGTCGCGCGGTGACGCCGTTCAGGATCGAGGACTTCAATGCGGGCAACTATGCCGCGGCGGTCGCGGAGCAGATCGACGCGAAGAATCTGTCGCGCGTGCTGTATCCGGACGATTCCACGCCGCAGGGCAAGGAGTTGCGCTTCCGTCAGCAGTATTTCTGCGTCAGCGCTTCGCTGCAGGACATTCTGGCGCAGCACCAGGCCGAGGGCCGGCAGCTG
>JBDHQY010000217.1:0-5214 GCA_039807315.1 Steroidobacter sp.
AGAAAGGCTCCAGGAATACCGCTTCGTCGTGGCAGTTCGGGCACCAGGTGCCGCCGAGCGTCACCAGGACGACCTTGCCGCGGAAGCGCTCGTCGCTGAGCGAGACCGGCTGGCCGTCGAGATCGTTGAAAGTGAATTCGAAGTGTCCCGCTTCGGGCTTCAGCGTGGTCGCGATCTGCTGCAGCTGGGCGTCGTCGTTGCGTGTTGCCGCGACCGTTTCATGACTCTTCAGTCCCTGCCAGTATTCGCCGTGCAGCTTGCCGTCGCCGCCGATCTTCAGTTTGTACAGATAGGCGAGGCCGCCGGCGAAGGTGGACAGCAGCACTTCATCGCCGCGCACCTGACCTTCGAGAAAACGGTGATCGCCGGTCGGCGTCATCACCGTGCCGGTTACGTGGTCGTGCTGCTGCTCGAGCACCGCGACGCCGGTGGATGCCTTGCCCTTGTCGTTGGTGAATGCCACTTCCCAGCGGCCCGCGACGTCCGCATTGTCCGTTCCGGGCTCGGCGAAGAAGCGGTACTGCTCGCCGAGCGTCGCTTTGAACGGAATCACCTGCTCGACGCCGCCATCCTTGATCAGAGTGACGCTGCCCTCCAGGCTCTTGCGGTGTGTCTGCGCGCGCAGCGAATTCTCGTAGCCGGGAAAACTGGCGAGCAGTTCACCATCGGCCACGTTCACATTCGGCACGCGCGTACGTTCGGCGCCGTTGGATAAGTAGAGAACGTAGTTGCCGTTTTCGCTCGCGACCTCCAGGCCGAAGGGGGCTTCGCCGCCGGGCAGGCTGAGCGTGGCGCGGTAGGTGCCCACGGTGGGCTCCTGAGTGCGCGAACTGCAGCCGGCCGCCACCAGTACTGATAGGAAAACCGCCAGGATCGGGAAAGTTTGTCGACGCACTTGAGCGCTTCCATCGGCTGCGGGAGTCGCGCAAGTGTTACGGACTACCGCGGCGAAGATCAACCCTGCGATCGTCATTGGGCCTGCAACCGGCACGGGCTGCGGGGCCGGCACTGCCGCAGAGCAGCGAATCCCCCTCCCTCGAACCCTCCCCGCCAATCCACGGGAGGGTCGTTTTCGTCCGCGGAAAACAGGAACCGCTTGGAAGCAGCCGGCGTTATAGGAGTCGCAGAACAGATATCGGCGGACGCCCGCCGCTTGATGGGAGAAAAATCGTGGGCAAGTCATTGGTGATGACCGGCGCGACGGTGCTGGTGGCGCTGAGCGGATGCGGCGGCGTGAGCGAAATGACCCGCCAGCAGGTGGCGCGCAGTGAAACCGCGGTCCAGCAGGCACAGGCGGCGATCGGCAACTCCGAAGCAGGTGCGCTGGAGCTGCAGCAGGCCAAGGACCTGTTCTCGCAGGCCCGGCAGGCCGTCGAGAAGAAGGACGATCAACGGGCCCAGCGCCTGGCGGCGATGGCCGAGCTCGATGCGCAGCTGGCGGTTGCCAAGGCGCAAAGCGCCGGCGCCCGCAAGGCGGCCGATGAGCTGCTGGCCAGCATCCGCACCTTGCGGGAAGAGGCCGAACGCAATTCACGCTAGTTCGAAGCCCAAGCGCTTCGCTTCCGGAGGACAATTCATGAGACGGCTACAGATCTCATTGGTATTGGCGAGCGCGGCGGTGCTGGCGGCCTGCAGCTCCACGCCCGAGCGGCCCATCGAGGAGCTGGAAACGGCTCGGGCCATCGTGCCGCAGGTCGAGTCTTCACCGCGCGCCGGCGTTGCCGCGGAAAACGTCTCGAATGCGCGCAAGTCGCTGAGCACGGCAAATCAATTGCTGGAGAAAGGCGGCAAGCTCGAGGACATTCGCTATCAGGCCCTGGTGGCGACTCGCAATGCGCAGATCGCCAACGAGAAGATTCTGCTGGCGCAGGCCAAGGACGAGTTCACCCAGGCCGAAGCGGAGCGCCAGAAAGTGCTGCTGCAGGCTCGCGATCGCGAAGCCGAAGCCGCGCGCATGCGTGCGCAAAGCCTGGAGCAGGAATTGAAGGATCTTCAGGCGAAGCAGACCGAGCGTGGCCTGGTGCTGACGCTGGGCGACGTGCTGTTCGACACCGGCAAGTCGTCATTGAAGCCGGGCGCCTATGCCACCATCGACCGCCTGGCGCAGGCGCTGAACGAAAGCCCGGCGCGCCAGGTGCAGATCGAAGGCCATACCGACAGCACCGGTTCCGCCGCATTCAACCAGGTCTTGTCCGAGGATCGGGCTCACTCGGTGCAGGCGGCGTTGATGCAGCGGGGAGTGTCCGGCAGCCAGATCACGGCGGTGGGCAAGGGCAAGGATTTTCCGGTTGCCAGCAACGACACCGCCGCCGGGCGCCAGCAGAACCGCCGGGTCGAGCTGATCTTCACTGAGAATCAGGCCGGCGCGACACCGTCCGCCTCGTCACGCCGGTGAGCGTCCGCAAGCACGTCATCCGCAGGCTGGGCTTGCGATGACGTGCTTGCGCCCGAGAGCCGCTCGCACCAGCCCCGACCGATCGTTGCCGCCGAGTCCGTTGTCACCCAAGGTCCGATTCGCTCGTCATTTCCCGCGCGAGCGGGAATCCATCTGAATCAGCGCGACGGACTTCTCCCGTGCCTGCTTGGGCAGGACAGGTTCTGCACGCTAGTGACCGGGAACGCACGCGGAAAGGCGGACCGGAGCCGCCCGAACGCGGCAAGGCCGGCTGCCGCGCTTCAGCGCCGTACCCAGACCAGTGCCAGCTCCTTGACCTCGATATCCGATTTGCGCGGCTTGACCTGCACCCGGTCGATGGTCGCCGCGGCCGGATCGTAATCGCCCTGCAGGCGGCTGACTTCCTGCGCCAGCTCGTTCTCCAGATCCGTATGGCGCTGCTGCAATACTTCCAGGCTCTCTTCGGCTCGTGACACGTCGTCGCTTTCGCGGCCGATGCGGCCGGCGCTGCGCGCCGCCGTACCGATCCGGCCGACGTTGCCGACGCTGAGTTTCTTGCGACCGAACAGCGCGCCGAGAATGGAGGTGCCGACCGAGATCGCGGTCTGCATTTTCTGTTGCGACAGTTGCGAGCGTTCGCGCTCGATCCGTTCCTGCGCGCGGCGCTTCTGATCTTCGAGTGTCGTCAGTCTCGGTGCGTACTTGCGGCGCAGTGCTTCCACGGCAGCATCCCGCTTCTCGCGCAAGGTCAAGGAAATGCGTGCGCGGAAATCGGCTTCGCTGCCGCCCGGTGCGGCAGTCGCGCCGATCAGCGGGCAGCGAAAGATGTCCAGGCCGGCCGACTCGTAGACATGGCTTTCGAGCTGCTTCTGCCACTTGGAATAATTTTCGGCGCGCAGCAGCGCGGCGGGTGTGGCGGCGTATCCGGCATCCGCCGCGCCGTCGCTGTCGAGCTGGTCTTTCAAGTCGGCGCTGACGGTTGCTTGCGGCCAGTCGGGCCGGTCGTCTTCGAGCGGCGCCAGATAGGAGCGCGTTTCCCAGACATCGATGCCGGCCGGCGCATTGACGAAATGCATGCGAGCCGTGCCCAGCACGTGGGGAACATAGTGAGAGTTGGCGTCGGCGCTTTGTCCCTGGTGCAGGTAGTACTCGCGTATGCCGGCGGGAATGACGGGCTTCGCCATCGACTCCTTTGCTGCAACGGATGCCGGCGCTGCGGCGCGGTGGGCCGCTTGCTCGCTCGTCGCAGCTGGCGCCGGCGATAGCCGTGCAATCTCGGGCAACGTCAGCGGTCCGCGCAGATACGACAAGGCCCAGCGTGTTCGGAACAGCACCGGGGCGTCATCGTGCGCGTTGCGCATCAGGAAGACCCTGCCGGTGAGATTGGCCAGCAATGAGTCGAGCTGGGATTTGTCGAGACCTTCGCCTGCGCTCAGCAGGCCTTCGATGACCCGCGCCTTGTCGCGCTCGGTCTGCAACCTGCCGATGAACCAGGTGCCTGCGTTGGACAACCCTTTGTAGTCGAGGTCCACCGGATTCTGGGTCGCGAGCACCACGCCGAGACCGAACGCGCGAGCCTGTTTCATCAGCGTCAGCAGCGGCTGCTTGGACGGCGGCATCGCCGAGGGCGGGAAGTAGCCGTAGATCTCGTCCATGTACAGCAGCGCGCGCAGGCTCGAAGTGCCGGACTGGCGCCGCATCCACGCAACCACTTCGCCGAGCAGCAGCGTCACTGCGAACATGCGTTCGGCATCGTTCAGATGCGCGATCGAAATGATGGCGACGCGCGGCTTGCCCTCATTGGTGAACAGCAACCGCTGCACGTCCAGCGGCTCGCCCTGCAGCCAGGCGGCGAAGCCCGGCGCGGCCACCAGGTTGTTGAGCCCCATGGCCAGCTGCAGCCGCTCCTTGGCGGGATAGAAGGTTTCCAGATCGAGCACGCCCACCTTGTCGAAGCCCGGCTTCTGGATGGCCTGGATGAGCGCAGGCAGGTCCAGATCGCGGCCGGCGCTCCAGGCCTGATCGAATAGGGTCGACAGCAGGATGTGCTCGCGGCTCTTGATCGGATCGGCGTCGACGCCGATCAGGCTGAGCAGGCCGGCGACGGTGGCGGCAATCCGCTCGCGCAATGCCGTGGCGTCCGCACGCAGCTCAGGCGAAGGGGCGCTGAAGGAGCGCAGCACCGACAACGGCCGACCGGCCGTGCTGCCCGGCGTGTAGATCGCGATGTCCGCCGCTTCCTGCAGGCGCTTGATGCGCTCGCCGTCCTGATCCCATTCGGCCAGCCCCTTGCGCCAGGTCTCGGCCGTGGCCGCGGCGAACGCATCGGTCGTCATGCCCTTGCGCGCCGCCTCGCCCGCGTCCACCCAGGGTGCGAAGTCCGCCGGGCGCAGTTCGGGGAAGGCGAGCAGCAGGTTGCCGATGTCGCCCTTGGGATCGATGGCGATGACCGGCACGCCGTCGATGGCCGCTTCTTCGAGCAGCGACAGGCACAGGCCGGTCTTGCCGCTGCCGGTCATGCCCACGCAGACGGCGTGGGTGGTCAGGTCGCGCGAGTCATACAGAAGCAGCTCGGGCCGGTCCTTCAGGGTGCCGGGATCGACTTCGCGGCCGAGATAGAAGGAACCGAGCTTTTCATAGGCAGGCAGTGGCATGGGTAAAGATTCCGCGCGTGGGTTTGTAACCGTTTTGTTACCCGATCGAGACTGACCTTACAACCACCCGGTCGGTAAGCTCGCGTCCCTATGTCCATTACGCTCGATCAAGTCACCAAACGGTATCAGGGCTCGCCGGTCGTCAACGATGTCTCCGTGGAGGTC
>JBDHQY010000218.1:0-5193 GCA_039807315.1 Steroidobacter sp.
AGCGGCTGCACCGCACCCTGCCCGACTACATGATCCCAGCCCACTTCCTCTTCATCCCCGCCCTGCCCCTCACCCCCAACGGCAAGCTCGACCGGAACTCACTCCCGCCACCACAGGCGTCACACATAGCCAGCAGCAGACCATTCCGTCCGCCCTGCAATGCAACCGAGCAGATCATCGCCGAAGTGTGGAAAGCCGTGCTGCGGTTGGAGCGGGTTGGCATCGACGATCACTTCTTCGAACTCGGCGGCGATTCCATTCTCAGCATCCAGGTCATTGCACGCTGCCGGCAACAGGGCCTGCGCCTCACGCCGAAGGATCTGTTCAAGTCACCGACGATAGCGCAGTTGGCACGGATCGTTACTGCGGCGCCGTCCAGTCGGACGCCGGATGCCGGTGCACCCGAGGGCGCCGTGCCCCTCACACCGATTCAGCACTGGTTCTTCGCTCAGCGCTTCGTCCAGGCACATCACTGGAACCAGGCATTCCTGTTCGAGGTCGCCGCGAGTTTCGCGCCGGATGTGCTCGAGCGCGCGCTCGGTCACGTATTGCGACATCACGACGCACTGCGCCTGCGCTATAGCCAGCAAGCAGACGTTTGGACGCAGCAATACACCGCGGATGTCCAAGCAACCGTGCAACGCGTCGATCTGTCGTCGCTCGACGTCGACCGACAATCCGCAGCGATCACAGAGTACGCGACGCAGGCCCAGACCCGCTTCAACCTGACGAACGGACCGTTGCTGTGCGCCGTACATTTCGCACTGGGCCCAGCGAGCCGCGGGCGGCTGCTGCTCGCAATCCATCACCTGGTCGTGGATGGCGTGTCATGGCGCATGCTGCGCGAAGATCTCGAGTCCGCATATCTCGCGATAGCCGTTGGTTCATCCCCTCAGCTGGCGGACAAAACCAGTTCGATGCAGTCGTGGGCGCAACGTCTGAATGAGTATGCGCAGGGCCCCGAGGTTCGCGATTCGTTCCCCTACTGGCGCGCTGTCTGCCAGGTGCCGCCGACGCATCTGCCACCGGACGTACCGGCCGTTGACGCCCTCGCCACCTCCACGCAGGCACCGTACGCGCCAGTCGTAGTTCGACTGACCGATGTCGAGCCCTGCGCGCTGCTGCAACAACTGCCATCCATATTCCGGACCCAGATCAATGACGTGCTTCTGAGCGCCTTGGTCGCTGCACTGCGGCGCAGCGTCGGCGGCAACATTTTTAGGATCGACCTCGAAGGGCACGGACGCGAATACCTGGGGGACGACCTGGACGTATCGCGCACCGTCGGCTGGTTCACGACACTGTTCCCGGTCGCTCTGGAGATAACCGATAGCGCCGACATGCTCACTACGCTGCTAGCGGTACGCGATCAGCTGCGAAAGCTGCCTCATCGCGGCATGAGCTACGGCCTGCTGCGGTATGCCTCGCATGAGACCGGGATACGCCAGACTCTCGCCGCCACGCCTGCCTCATCGATCGTTTTCAACTATCTTGGTCAGTTCGACGGCGTCGTGACGGACTCGCGGCTATTCACCTTCGCCAAAGAACCCACCGGCCCTTGGCGCAGCCCGGCCGCACAACGCACTCACGCGCTCGAAATCATCGGCATCGTCCGCAATCAATGCCTCGAAATCGAGTGGCACTACGACGCCGGCATGCATCGAGAGCCCCGCATTGCACGAGCAGCCAATGACATGCTTGCAGCACTGCGGCAACTGCTTGCCCTTGCAGCTGCATCTCCGACGGTCCCGCTCACGCCAGCCGATTTCCCGCTGACGACGCTCGACGAAACAGCTCTCGCACGCCTGGCGTCGCGCTATCCGCAGGTACAGGACATCTATCCGCTGACACCGATGCAGCGACTGTTCTTCGCGATGGAAACATCGCAGTCCAACCTGGGTTTCGAACAATGGCACTTCCGCCTCGAAGGCGCCCTCGACAGTCGGCTGCTGCGGCGCGCCGTCGAATATGTCATCGCACGGCACACCATCCTGCGCAGCGCCTTCGTCGCCGGTGGCGGTGCCGAACCGCTGCAGATCGTGATGCACAATGCCGTCCTGCCCTGGTCCGAAGCAGACTGGCGAGATCTCCCGGCAGCCGATCAACAGGCGCGCCTCGACACGCTGCTGCAGTCGGATACCCGAACCGGATTCGAACTGGCACAGGCACCGGCAATGCGTATCGCGCTGCGCAGGACTGCCGATGAATCGTGGCACTTCGTCTGGAGCACGCACCACCTGTGCATCGATGGCTGGTCCTGGCCGCTCGTATTCAAGGATGTGTCGCGTGCCTACACGGCGTTCGAATCGGGAACCGAGCCGGAACTGGAGGCGGCCATCCCCTTCCGCGACTACGTCGACTGGCTTGCTCGCAGCGCTCCGCGCTCGGAAGATTTCTGGAAGAGCCAGCTCGACGGCCTCACTGCCCCGACTCCGTTCAAGCTGAGTCCTGCAGCACCGCCGGCCGCGGGATCGGCCCGGCACACGACGGACGGACACTTCGCCGAGACGGTCGTCGCGATCCCGGCTGACGTGACCGCAGCGCTGCAGGCGTTGGCTCGCAAACAGCAGCTGACGTTGAGCGTGATCATGAACGCGGCCTGGCCGCTGCTGCTGTCTCATTACAGCGCCTCGACAAGCGTAGTTTTCGGCGCAGCATTCTCCGGCCGTCCGACGGAGATTCGCGGCATCGAATCCTTGGTCGGTCCTTGCGTGAACAATCTGCCGGTGCGAGTCGAAGTGGCGCCTGACGACACCATGAGTGCCTGGCTTGCCCGCTTGCAGCAACGGCAATTCGAGATTGCCCAGCACCAGTACGCGCCGCTGGAGCACATTCAGCAATGGGCCGGCATTGCCTGGCGCCATCGCCTGTTCGACAGCCTGATCGTGTTCCAGAACTATCAGATCTACGAAGCAGCTCGCCGCATCGGCACCGCTGCACGCGCAGTGCTGCTGGCAGCGCCCGAAGCAACCAACTACGCGCTGACTCTCACGGTGACGGCACACGACACACTGCGGATCCGTTTCATTTATCAGCCCACCGCCGTCGCCGCTGCCGATGTACAGCAGTTCGCCGCCGATCTTGCGACAGTCCTGCACGCAATGGCACAACCGGACACGGCGACGCTGGCCGACATTCTCGACAAGTTGCCGACAAATCTGCGCGGCAAGGCCAACGTCCTCGCCGCATCCGGCTCGGCAATCCGCAGCACAACCTACTCCGCACCCAGCAACGAGATGGAGCGCGCGATCGCAGCGATCTGGCAGGAACTATTCGCGGCCGAGCATATATCGCTGGACGACAACTTCTTTGAGCTCGGCGGCCATTCGCTGCTGCTGGTTCGCGCGCACGCCCTGTTCAACGAGCGGCTGCGCATCGATCTACCCGTCGTTGCCCTGCTGCAATTCCCGACGATTCGCACGCTGGCGCATCACCTGGCCAACGGGTCCTCCGCCGAGCCGGCCTCGCAAGCAGCGATCGACCGGGCACAGAAACAGCGCGAAGCGCAGCTACGCCGACGCATGCTAACCGGGAGGCGCTGAAACCCCATGCCCTACTCAGACGCATACGACCCGCTCGAAGGCATAGCGATCATCGGCATGGCCGGACGCTTTCCGGAGGCGCGCAACGTCGCTGAGCTATGGCGCAACCTGTTGGCACAGCGCGAGAGCATTTCGCATTTCTCCGCCGCAGAACTCGAGCCCGCCCATCCGGAAGACATGGAGGCTCGCTCGAACCCCGCTTACGTGCGCGCGCGTGGCGTCCTGGCCGATGTCGATATGTTCGACGAACGATTCTTCGGCTTCAACCCCAAGGAAGCGGAGATCATCGATCCGCAACACCGGCTGTTTCTGCAGGCGGCCTGGGAAGCACTCGAGCACGCCGGCTACGATCCGCAAGCGTTCCCCGGCCCGATCGGCGTCTTCGCCGGCGCGACCAACAACAGCTACTACCTGCAGAACCTGCTCTCGCGCCGCGACATCACCGACCTGATGGGGCTGCTGCTCACCCAGATGGGCAACAGCAACGACTATGTCGCCACCCGAGTCGCCTACAAGTTCGACCTCAAGGGTCCGGCGTTGAACATCCAGAACGCGTGCTCCACTTCCCTGGTGGCGGTATGCACCGCCGTGCAGAGTTTGCAGGCCTATCAATGCGACATGGCCTTGGCCGGCGGCGTATCGATCCAGCTGCCGCAGAAGCGCGGCTACTTGTACCAGGAAGGCTCGATCCTGTCCCCGGACGGGCACTGCCGCGCATTCGACCGAGACGCCGGCGGCACGGTGTTCAGCAATGGCCTGGGAATCGTCGTGCTGCGCCGGTTGCGCGATGCGCTGGAAGACGGCGATACGATCTACGCCGTCGTCAAGGGCGCGGCATTGAACAACGATGGCAGCACCAAGGTCAGCTTCACCGCGCCGAGCGTCACCGGCCACTCCCAGGTCATCGCAATGGCACAGGCGCTGGCGGGCATCGATCCGGCGACGATCTCCTACATCGAGGCGCACGGCACCGGCACCACCCTGGGCGATCCGATCGAGATTGCCGGACTGACACAGGCGTTCAGGGCGGGCGGCGCAACCGGCAACGGCTTCTGCGGCATCGGTTCGCTCAAGAGCAACATCGGACATCTCGATGTCGCCGCCGGTGTGGCCGGGCTGATCAAGGCAACGCTGGCGCTGCATCACAAGATTCTGCCGGCCAGCCTCAATTTCCGATCGCCCAATCCCAAGCTCGGCATCGAGAACACGCCGTTCTTCGTCAACGCGACGCAACGCGACTGGCCTGCCGGTCCCACGCCACGACGAGCCGGCGTCAGCTCCTTCGGCGTGGGCGGCACGAATTCGCATGTCGTGCTCGAGGAAGCGCCTCCCGCTGCGCCGAGCAGCCCGGCGCGGCGTACTGAGCAACTGCTGGTGCTCTCGGCACGGGATGCGGATGCGCTGGAACGCGCCGCCACTCAGCTCCGGGAGCATCTGACCTTGCACGAGCACGTCGATCTCGCGGACGTGGCGTACACCCTGCAAACGGGACGACGTGCATTCAGCCACAGACGCTCGCTGGCGTGCCGCAGCCGCGAGGATGCTATTGCATTACTCACCAGCGCCGATCAGAAGCGCGTGCACGAATTCGGCGGCGACATCAGCCACGCCCGTGTGGCATTCATGTTTCCCGGCCAGGGCGCCCAGTACG
>JBDHQY010000219.1:0-5146 GCA_039807315.1 Steroidobacter sp.
GGTCAGTTACGTGGTCGTGAGCCTGAGTTCACCACGGCCGGCATCGTTGGAAAGCGATGCGCCTTCGGGCTGGGCGTGAAGCGTTCGCCACTGCGGCCGGCGGATCTTTATCGACGGCCATTGATTGACGGCAAATGATCAACGGTTCATGCAGCGTCGGAGCCGTTTCGAGCAGAGGTAGAGGACCATGGACCAAGAGAATCTGAAGCGGCTGCGCGCCAAGTACAGCGGCGGACAAGACGGCGGTACGTTCGATCCGCGTTTCCAGCGTGTCGTGGATCGCCTCTTCAGTGGCGGCACGCGCAGCGCTCCGTATGCGGGTGAGACCACGCTGCTGTCGGCGCCGTATCTGCCGCAAGCTGCCGCTGAGAACTTCGCAGGGCTGCAAGTCGCCCTGGTCGGCGTTCCGATGGATCTCGGCGTCAGCAATCGCACCGGCGCCCGCTTCGGGCCGCGCGCACTGCGCACCATCGAGCGCATCGGTCCTTACAACCACGATCTCGACTGCATGCCGGTCGGCGATCTGAAAGTGGCCGACGTCGGCGACGTGCCGTTTCGCAGCCGCTATTCGCTGGAAAGCTGCCACCAGGACATCGAGCAGTTCTTCTCGCGCATCGTTGACGCAGGTGTGGCGCCGCTGGCGGCTGGCGGCGATCATTCCATCACTCGCTCCATCCTGCGCGCGGTCGGCGCCAAGCAGCCCGTGGGCATGGTGCATATCGACGCGCACTGCGATACCGGCGGCGAGTATGACGGCTCGAAATTCCATCACGGCGGCCCGTTCCGCTACGCTGTGCTGGACGGCGTGCTCGATCCACGACGCTGCATCCAGATCGGCATCCGCGGCGCCTCCGAATATCTATGGGAGTTCTCGCGGGATTCCGGCATGACCGTGATCCACATCGAGGACTTCACCCGCATGGGCTGCGAGGCGGTGATCGCCAAGGCGCGCGAGGTCGTGGGCGACGGACCGGTGTACGTCACCTTCGATGTCGACGGCTTGGACCCTGCGTTTGCACCGGGCACCGGCACGCCGGAGATCGGCGGCCTGAGCACGCGCGAAGCGTTGCAGCTGCTGCGCGGCCTGAAGGGATTGAACGTGGTGGGCGGCGACGTCGTGGAAGTCGCGCCGCAGTACGATGCGACGACCAACACCGCGCAGGCGGGAGCGCAGTTGCTGTTCGAGATCCTGAGCCTGATGGTCTTCAGCCCGTCCATCGGCCGCCGCAAAGACTGAAGATGCCTATGTTGACCTGCGGAGAGCTGCTGGTTCAGCTCCTGGAAGCGTTTGGCGTGGATACCGTGTTCGGCATCCCGGGCGTCCACACCGTGGAGTTGTACCGCGGCCTGCCGGCTACCCGGATCAGACACATCACCCCGCGCCACGAGCAAGGCGCCGGTTTCATGGCCGACGGTTATGCACGTGTCAGCGGCAAGCCGGGCGTGTGCTTCATCGTCACCGGCCCCGGGATGACCAACATCGCAACCGCGATGGGCCAAGCACATGCCGACTCCGTTCCTATGCTGGTGATCTCCAGCGTCAACCGAATCCACGAGCTGGGGCTCGGCGGCGGCCGGCTGCACGAGCTGCCCTCGCAGCACAACTTGATCTGCGGTCTGAGCGCGTTCAGCCACACGCTGATGCGTCCCGACGAATTGCCCGACGTGCTGTCGCGCGCTTTCGCGGTTTTCGCGAGCGAGCGGCCACGGCCGGTGCATATCGAGATTCCTCTCGATGTCATCGTCGCGCCGGCCGACCACGTTCGACGCAAGCTGGGAGCGCTGCCGAGCCGGCCCGCGCCCTGCCTCGATGCGATCCAGCGCGCGGCACGATTGCTGGAGCGCGCGCAACGGCCGGTGGTACTGCTCGGCGGCGGCACGGCCGACGCCGGCGCCGAAGCACTGGCCCTGATCGAAGCGCTGGATGCGCCTTACACCTGCACCATCAATGCGAAGGGCGTGATGCCGAAAGATCATCCGCTGTCGCTGGGCTCCAATCAATCGCTGGTGCCGGTACGTGAATTGATCGCGCAGGCAGACGCGGTGCTGGCGATCGGCACCGAGCTGGGCGAGACCGATTACGACGTGGTCTTCGACGGTAAATTCCGCATCGACAGCCCGCTGATCCGCATCGATATCGAAGCCGAGCAGCTCAATCGCAACTTCCCTGCCGACATTGCCATCCTCAGCGATGCCGCAACGGCCATGCGGGCCCTGCTGGCGGCATTGACCAAGCGCAATGCTGCATCCGTGCACAGCCCAGGGGCACGGCGCGCCGCCGAGACGCGCGCGCGCCTGGCAACCGAGTGGTCGGCAGCCTTCCAGACGCAACAACGCGTGCTGGACACGATGCAAAGCGCACTGCCGGAAGTCATCGTCGCCGGGGATTCGACGCAGCCGGTGTATTCCGGCAATCATCTGTTCGAGGCCAACCGGCCGCGCTCCTGGTTCAACTCGGCGACCGGCTACGGCACCCTGGGCTATGCCCTGCCGGCCGCCATCGGCGCCAAGCTTGCCGCTCCCGAGCGGCCTGTGGTGGCGCTGATCGGCGATGGCGGCATCCAGTTCACGCTGCCCGAACTGGCGTCGGCGGTCGAAGCACGTGCGCCCATCATCGTGCTGCTGTGGAACAACAGCGGCTACGGCGAAATCAAACGTTACATGCAGAACCGCTCCATCGAGCCGGTCGGCGTCGATATCTTCACGCCCGATTTCCAGATCCTGGCCAAAGGCTTCGGCTGCAACGCCGAGCGCGCCCGCAGCCTCGAGCATCTGCGTGAGCTGCTGCAAGCAGCGGCCCGCGCCGAACGCCCGACGCTGATCGAAGTGCGCGAGGACGCCAGCTTCCTGGCCGCTTGATTCATCCGCGCATCGACGGCTGCGGGCGTGACATGACGCATCCGTAGCGCCACGGTCGTCGGCCAAGAAAACAGGTGAACGTCATGCACGACAAACTCTTCATCGACGGCCAATGGGTCAGCCCCGTCCTGGGCGCGACACTGCCGGTCATCGATCCGGCCAAGGAGGAACGGATCGCCGAGGTCGCCGCCGGCAGTCGGGAGGACGTGGACCGGGCCGTGAGCGCAGCTCGGGTCGCTCTCGAGCAGTGGCGCAAAACCACCGGTGCCGAGCGTGCAAAGCATCTGCGCGCCATTGCCAGCGCCATTCGTGCGCGTGAGGAGGAACTGGCGGCACTGTCCTCGCGCAACAATGGCAAGCCATTGTTCGAAGCGCGGATCGATATCAGCGATGCAGCCGCTACTTACGAGTACTACGCTACTCTGGCCGAGCAGCTGGATCGGCGGCAGAACGCACCGGTCGCGCTGGCTGCGGAAGGCTTCACATCGATCACGCGACTCGACCCGGTGGGGGTCGTCGGACTGATCGTGCCGTGGAATTTCCCTTTCGTCACCACCGCTTGGAAAGTGGCACCGGCACTCGCCGCCGGCTGCACCGTGGTGCTCAAGCCGTCCGAGGTGACGCCGCTGGTGGAATTGGAGCTGGGCGCCATCGCCCAGGCGGTGCAGCTGCCGAATGGCGTGCTCAACATCGTCAACGGCACCGGTTCGGAAGTCGGCCAGATGCTCACCCAGCATCCGGATGTCGACAAGATCTCCTTCACCGGCAGCAACCGGATCGGCGAGCGCGTAATGCAGACTGCGGCGCAGCAGATCAAGAGCGTCAGCCTGGAGCTGGGCGGCAAGTCGCCGATGCTGGTGTTCGACGACGCCGCTGTCGAGCCGGCGGTGGAATGGATTCTCGGCGGCATCTTCTTCAATTGCGGCCAGATGTGCTCGGCCACGTCGCGCCTGCTGGTTCAGTCGCACATCGCGCCGCAGCTGCTGCAGAAGCTCAAGACTGCCACTGAAGCGCTCAAGCTGGGAGACGCCTTCACCCCAGGCGTCACGATGGGCCCGCTCACCAGCGCAGCCCAGCTCAAGACGGTGATGGGCTACATCGCGCGCGGCGTCGCCGAGGGCCTGACGGTGCTCACCGGCGGCAAACGCGCCGCCGGTTTCGAGCGCGGCTATTTCGTGGAACCGACCATCTTCGTGGACGTGCCCACCACGAGCACGCTGTGGCGCGAAGAGATCTTCGGGCCGGTGCTGTGCGTGCGCACGTTCACCACCGAGGCAGAAGCCATCGA
This sequence comes from Steroidobacter sp., assembly GCA_039807315.1. Classification (GTDB taxonomy): domain Bacteria; phylum Pseudomonadota; class Gammaproteobacteria; order Steroidobacterales; family Steroidobacteraceae; genus Steroidobacter. The sequence goes on from JBDHQY010000219.1 coordinate 4,148, forward strand.
GCTCGCGAACGATAGCGATTTCGGACTCGCCGCCGGCATCATCACCGGCGATGTGGCACGCGCCCAGCGCGTGGCGCAGGCGTTGCAAGCCGGGCACATCTGGATCAACAGCCTGCAGGTGGTCTTCCCCGAAACATCCTGGGGTGGCTTCAAGCGCAGCGGCATCGGACGCGAGCTCGGGCCGTGGGGGCTGGATGCCTACCTGGAGGTCAAGCACATCACGCAGCCCGTCTGAGCGCGACGCGGGAAGCCAATTACGACGCAGCCATGCAAGCCGACGGCGGAACGACTCACCGCACGGAGTCGCTGCATTCGGTACTCGCTGGAAGCACCTCATCACCATGATCAAGTAATGCCGACGACCGCAACGCCCAATGTGAGCCGCACTCACCGCTCGACGCTGACGCGTCGCGTGAATGACACACTGGAGCAACTGCTGGCGCAGCGTGTTTTCCACCAACTCGAGCTGGGAAAAGCCCGGGTGGGGCGCATCACGCATCGTCTTCACTGGCATCGCGACGGCATTCATCGCTTCGTGCTGGATTTCGACGCCGGCGCGGTGAGCATTCCCTCACTGCTGCCGACGAACCTGCCGCCGGCGCTGCTGCGCGAGATCCGCAGTTTCATCCGGCCGGTCTGCGCCAACTCGGCGAAGGAGCGCAGCCAGCTCGATCCGGACAAGGGCGAGCTGCGGACATTCGAGAAGCACGGCTCGCTGACCGTATCGATCACGGTCCGCAACGATGCCTACGAATACTGTACCGACCAGCTGGTGCGGCTGGCGAACCAGGTTCTCGGGACTTTCAGGACATCCGTCCATGATGTTGCGAGCGCTCGAACGCAGATGAGTGCCTGAATCGGGAGCCAGCTCCAGGAGTCATACCGTGCAAGCCATCCCCAACGTCCAGATCGACAACGAGCGCGTCATCGTCACCGAATGGCGTTTCGCACCCGGCTCACAAACCGGACATCATGTGCATGGGCTCGACTACGTGGTCG
>JBDHQY010000220.1:0-5141 GCA_039807315.1 Steroidobacter sp.
GGCCACCAATCTGTCGGCGGAGTTCCTGGGCCTGGCGTCGGTGGAGCCGCAGTCGATGCCGATCCGTGGTCTCTATAACTACGTCCAGCATCTCAAGCGCAACGGGCTCGATGCGCGCACGGCCGAAACCGCGTTCTGGTCGCGGATCGCGCGCACGGTCGCGGTGGCCATCATCGTGGTGCTGGCCGTGCCGTTCGCTTTCGGCCCGATGCGCTCGACCGGCACCGGCGCGCGCACGGTGGTCGGTATCATGATCGGCGTGGTGTTCCTGCTGATCGCGAGAATGATGGAAGGCAGCGGCGCGGTGTTCGATCTGCCGCCGCTGGTGGTGGCCTGGACGCCGACGGCATTGCTGGCTTTGGTTACAACGATTGCGGTGGCCCGTGTCCGCTGATTCTCCGCTTCCCGATCCAGCGGCTGTTGCCGCGTCCTTGCCGAGTGCCGGCGTGCTGCGTCGTGTCGGGGCGATCGTCTACGACTGCCTGCCGGTGCTGGCGCTGCTGATCGTGGCGACGTTTCCGTTCTTGCCTTTTCTGCACGGCAAGGTGCTGGTTCCGCGCGAGGTCGGCGCGCTCGCTTATTTGTACTGGCTGGTGCAGCTCGTGGTCATCGTCGCGTTCTTCGTGTTCTTCTGGACCACTCGCGGCCAGACGGTGGGCATGTTGGCGTGGCGGCTGCGGGTGCAGCGTGAGAATGGCGCACTGCTCGACTGGCGCCTGTCGCTGGCGCGGCTCGGCATCGTTGCCGGCTTGCTGCTGCCGTTCGTCGTGGGCTACTGGCTCATCTGGGGCCACTGGCCCAACCGGCACGCGCGCACGCTGGCGATGTGCGTGTCACTCGCGCCGATCGTGCTGGCCTACCTGTGGATCTGGATCGATCGCGATCGCCGCGCCTGGCACGATGGATGGACCGGCACGCGGGTGGTGCTGCTGCCGAAGAAGAAGTGAGTCCTACTTCTTCAGCAGGCTGTCCAGCGGCTTGAAGATGGCTTGGTACTTGTATTCCGGGATCTCGTAGACCCACCCCGCCAATGCGGCATTGATAGCGTCTGCTTCCTTGTCGTGCGCGGCGCCAGGCTGCTTGGCTGCGTCCGTCGCTGCCGTTACCGGTCCGGACGCATCGGCCGATGCGGCGCCGGCCGGTTTCGCCGCCTCCGAAGCTGCGTCCGCGGCCTTGTCCGGTGCCTGGGTCTGGACATGGAAGCGCTGCGCCAGCGCCGCGTCATACGACGTCTTGATCGCAACGTAGCGCTTGTCGTCCCGCATCCAGCCGTCCACTTCGGCAATGAGCCCGTCGAAAGTGCGGTAGGTGGCGTGAGCGATGGGCGTGTCGGCCGAGAAATCGCTCACCGGGCGCACGTCGGCAAGGGTCAACGCGCTGAGCGCCGAAGCCAGGCCATTGGCGGCGGACGGCGAGCTGAGCTGCTTGCCTTTCGGCAGGCCGTCGACGGCGAAGTCTGCGTCGGCGCGCGTTTTCTTGGCGACGCCGTACGGCTTGGCTTTGCCGAGCGTGATCGTTGCGGACTGCACGCGGTCGGCGCCGATGTCGATGATGGACGTACGCAGCCAGTCGTGCGGATTGGCCGAAGCCTCCAGGCCCTGATCGACCAGCCAGCTGACGGGTTCGCCCGCGCGGCGGACATACGTGGCGCTGGTGCCATTGCCCGATTTGCCGACGATCAGGTTCACCGGCTGGGACGTGCCCGCCAGCTCGATGCGTACGCCGGTGGCCTTGGCGTCGCTGACGTCCTCGACGCCGAGCGTCGCATAGTTCTCGGGGTTCGAGGTCTTCTCTTCGAGCGGCCTGGCCTGCGCCATGGCGAGCAGCAGCTTGCGCACCTTCGCCACGTCGGCCGGATAGCCCGAGCGCTCGGTCACGTTCCATTCGGCGTCCTGGCGCCGCACTTCCACGGCCTGCGTGTCGCCGGCCTTGAAAATGCGCACGGCGGTCACGGCGTTCATCTGTTCCTTGAGCTCGGGATAGAGCGCGGCGGCCGGTTTCTGGTCGGTGGAGGAGCGCGGATTCGACAACAGCAACGCGCCGACGAGGACGATGACGGCGGCTGCACCGAGAATCAGCAATCTGCGAGGTGTCATCGGCAATCTTCCTCTGTCTCAACCGGTGTGGGCAGCGGCGCGGCCGGCGCGCAGCTTGCGCCGGCGCAAGATCGCCAGAACGATCGCGCCGATGGCGATCAGAGCCGGCATCAGTGCGATGTTGACGATCTTCAGCCGCGTGCCGAGCCGCTCGATCTCGATGTCGAGGCTGCGACGCACGTCGCGCAGTTCCTTGCGGATGCGCGCCCGTTCCTTCTGGAAGCGGGTGAGCTCGGCTTCCTGCTCCGGCGAGAGCGCCATCTCGCTGTGGTTCGCCCGGCCCGCTTCGAGCTGCGACAGCTTCTGCTCGGTGTCGCGCAGTTCCTGGTCCAGCTGTTTCTCGGTGTCGCGCAGCCGGTCGTCGGCATGGCGGCGCAATTCGTCCACCTTGGTGAACGGGCGGAAGAAGCTCTGCCGTCCGCGGATGCTGATGAGGTCGCTGCTGCCGGCGAGATTGTCGACGGCATTGGAGAGGAAGTCGCCGTTGTTGGCCCATGCGATGGCGACGCGCTGACCGAACAGGCTCTGGTTCCTGATCCACAGCGGATCGGCCAGCAGGTCGGTGTCGGCGACCAGGATCAGATCGGCGTCAGCGGCGGTTTGCTTGAGCGGCGGGTCCTTGGGGGCGGCAGCCGCGGCGCCCGATTCGGTATCGGCCGCCGGCGGGCCGTCGGGGAAGGCGGAGTTGAGCTTGCCGTGGATGCGCGCGGCAACGGTGTAACGCTGGCCGCTCGGCTTGAAGTCATCGAGCAGCGACTGGCTGTCGGGCAGGAAGGCCAGGCGCGCGCTCGGCAGCAGCGCGGCATTGCTGCTCGACTGGATCAGCGGCTCGAAATCGATACTGGCGCCTTCCTTCTTCTGCAGCACGCCGGCGGTCATTACGTTGATGCTGTCGAGCGCCGAGGTCACCACGTCCTGGCGGTTCATGCTGTCGCGGTTGAAGCCGATGATGGCGATGTGCTGCGAAGGCGGCTGGCCCTGCTGCATGGACACGGTAAGGCCGAGCTCGCGATCGCCCAGCACCTCGCCCGGGTCGTAGCTCACGCCCCAGGCGTCCAGCAGCGGCCCCAGCGTCGAGGAGCGATTGCCGAGCGCGCCGCCCATCTGCGCCATCTGTGCCGCCTGCGGGTCGTTCTCGGATTGCGGATCGATGAAGGCGATCAGCTTGCCGCCGCGCATCACGAACTGATCGATGGCGTACTGAGTCTGCGGCGACAGGTTGCGCGGGTGCACCAGCATGAGCGCATCGATGTCCGGCGCAATCGTCGTGACGTCGGCGGCCAGCGTCTGCACGTTGAACAGCTCGCGCAGCTGCTCGATGCTGGCCCAGCCCGGGCGCATCTGGCCGCTCACCTGGTCGAACGACGCATCCACCGGCAGGCTCGACATGAGCCCGATGGTGGCGCGCTTGGGATGATCCAGCCGATAGATCAGGCTGGTGACGTCGTATTCGAGGAACTCCTCCTTGTCCGGCTGGAAGAAGTCGATGATCTCGCGGCCATCGGTGGAGTTGGTGCCGGCGAGACCGAAGTACAGCGCTTCGCCACGCGCACCCATGGGTACCGATTGCAATCCGAACTCCGCGGCGCGGTCCTCCTCGTCGGAGAACGGTTTCGGATCGATCACGGTCAGCCGCAGCTTGCCCTTGGAACGCTGTGCCATTTCCTCCAGCAGCTCGCGCACCCGCTGTGCGTAGGCGCGAATCGGCGGCGACTGGCTGCTCGCTTCCTGCGAGAAGAAGAAATAGAGATTGATGGGCTCCTGCAGCGATTGCAGGATGCGCTGCGTGCCCGGCGCGATCGAGTACAGCTTGCTTTCGGTGAGATCGACGCGCGCGCCGCGCAGCAGGAAGGTGATCAGAATGGTGACGCCGATGAACAGCACGGCGAGCGCCAGCAGGGCCGTGGCCCCGTAGGTTTTCTTGCCCACGGCGGCGGTCTTGAGAATGGTCATGGTCAGTCCGCCTTCTTCATGTCCAGAACGATCGCGTTGGCGCCGAGCCAGACCGCGATCAGCGTGCCGAAGTAGAGCAGGTCGCGCAGGTCGATCACGCCCTTGGAGATGGAGTTGAAATGCGTGAGGAACGACAGCGAGGCGACGGCATCGACGATGGACTGCGGCGCCCAGCCGCGGAACAGGCCCAGCACCAGCGGAAAGCCGGCCAGCAGGAAGCCGAAGCAGATCACCACGGTGAAGATGAAGGCGATCACCTGGTTGCGGGTGGCCGCCGAGATGCAGGCGCCGATGGCGAGAAAGCCGCCGGCCATCAGCAGGCTGCCGATATAGGCGGCGAGGATCGCGCCGTTGTCGGGCGAGCCCAGGTAGTTGACCGTGATCCAGATCGGAAAGGTCAGCGCCAGCGCCAGTCCCGCGAAGCACCAGGCGGCGAGGAACTTGCCGATCACGGCCTGACCCACCGTGACCGGCAGCGTGCTCAGCAACTCGATGGTGCCGGACTTGCGCTCCTCGGCCCACAGCCGCATCGACAGCGCCGGGATCAGGAACAGGTACAGCCAGGGGTGGTAGTTGAAGAACGGCGCCAGGTCCGCTTGGCTGCGCTCGTAGAAGCCGCCGAGGTAGAAGGCGAAAGCGCCGGCCAGCACCAGGAAGATCACGATGAACACGAACGCCAGCGGGGTGGCGAAGTAGCTGGTGAACTCGCGGCGGAAAATGGCGCGGATGTTATGCATGGGCCGGCGCCTCCTGCATGGCCTGCGGCAAGGCGTGGCCGGTGGTGATGGCGCGGAACACCTCGTCGAGCCGACCGGAGGCCGAGCGCTGCGCCAGGGCCTGCGGCGTGTCGTCGGCCAGGATGCGGCCGTTGGCGATGATGATGGCGCGATTGCAGAGAGCGTCCACCTCTTCGAGGATGTGGGTGGAGATCACGATGATCTTGTCCTTGGCCATGGCGTTGATGAGCGTGCGCACCTGGTATTTCTGGTTCGGATCCAGGCCGTCGGTGGGCTCGTCGAGGATCAGCACCGGCGGATCGTGCAGCAGCGCCTGCGCCAGTCCGACGCGGCGCTTGAAGCCCTTGGACAGCGT
>JBDHQY010000221.1:0-5136 GCA_039807315.1 Steroidobacter sp.
ATTCCAAGATCAAACCCGGCAAGGCGTTCCAGGCGGCGGCGGGTGCGAAGGACGTGCGCACCTTCCGGATCTACCGCTTCGATCCGGAGGCGGGCGAGAACCCGCGGGTCGACACCTACGAGGTCGACATGGCCGCCTGCGGGCCGATGGTTCTGGACGCGCTGATCAAGATCAAGAACGAGATCGATCCGACGCTGACCTTCCGCCGCTCCTGCCGCGAGGGCATCTGCGGCTCCTGCGCCATGAACATCGACGGCACCAACACGCTGGCCTGCACCAAGGCCTGCGAAGAGGTGAAGGGCGATGTGAAGATCTATCCGCTGCCGCACATGCCGGTGGTCAAGGATCTGGTGCCGGATCTGACCGATTTCTACGCGCAGTACGCTTCGGTGAAGCCGTGGCTGCAGACGCGTACCCCGGCGCCGCCCGATCGCGAGCGGCTGCAGTCCAAGGAAGACCAGGAGAAGATCGATCGGCCCTCGGCTTGCATCCTGTGCGCCTGTTGCTCGACTTCCTGTCCGAGCTACTGGTGGAACAGCGATCGCTACCTGGGACCGGCGGCACTGCTGGCGGCGTACCGCTGGATCATCGATACGCGCGACGAGGCGACCGGCGAGCGGCTGGATGCGCTGGAGGACCCGTTCAAGCTGTACCGTTGCCATACCATCATGAACTGCACCGAAGCTTGCCCGAAGGATCTGAACCCGGCACGGGCGATCGCGGAAATCAAGAAGCTGATCGCCGAGCGGCGGCACTGAACCGCCGTCACCCTGGATGGCGGCGCGCCGCTGGCGCGTCGCTGGTTCCGAGCCTGCGCATTACGGACTCGAACGGGGAATCGAAATACCTCTCGCACCCGCTGCTGCCGGGGGTGGGCGCGGGCGAGGGACGATCTCGGGTAGCCAATTACCATGTCCGCCGCAGACAATAAGGTCGATCTCGCGCGTTTGCGCTGGCGTTGCCGGCGGGGCATGCGCGAGCTCGACGTGGTATTCCAGCGGTACCTGGAGCAGCGCTATCCACAGGCGTCGGCGGCCGAACGGCAGGCTTTCGAAGCCCTGGTGGAGCTGCAGGACCCGCAACTGCTGGCATACCTGATGGGCCGGGAACGGCCGCAGGATCCGGAGCAGCTGAATGTCATTGCCTTCTTCGGCGGGCTTTCCAACGCTGGCGATTGACGCGCGGACGTGCCGTGCCGGCCGGCGGATTGCCTTGCTGACGCTGCTGCTGGCGGCCTGCTCGCCGGCGCTGGTGGCAGGCAACCTCGGCTCCGGGGCGGTCCTGGGCGTCATGGCAGTCATCGTGATCGGCCTGGGGACGGGGCTGGTTGGTTCGGGCTGGCTGGGCGCGCGTCAAATTTCCCGTGTTGTGTGGCAAGCTGACGGACGTTGGCTGCTCACCGATGTGAGCGGTCAGGACTACGAAGCTACGCTGCGACCCGATACCAGAATGAGTACAAGTTTTATCTGGCTGCACTGGCACTTGGCGAATTCCCGAGGTGCCTCGATGCTCTTGGCGACCGGCGATGCTCCGGCCGACGAGCTGCGCCGCCTGCGGGTTCGACTGAAACTGGATCGTCGCGCCGACGGCAGTGCAACTTCGATGCGGGCGACCGCGCGGACACGCAAATTCACTGCATGAAAGTCCGCTTCTCCGCCACCAATCGTGACCTGGGTCTCGTTCGCGACGCCGGCGCTTGCGCCGGCCGCGGCGCTGTGCGCGCAGCGAACTTTCTCGATGCCTGCGAGTCTATCGGAGCAGCCTGTGCAGGTGCCGGTCAGCCGGTCTGCCCGCCGGGCGGGGTTGCTGGTGCATGAGTCAGGGCGCGATCCAGGACGACAATGACCAGCAGCTGGTGCAGCGGGTGCAGAAGGGCGACAAGGCCGCCTTCGACCTGCTGGTGCTGAAGTATCAGCACCGGGTGCTCAAGCTGGTGAGCCGCTTCGTGAACGACGCCGCCGAGGCCGAGGACGTCGCGCAGGAAGCGTTTCTCAAGGCATATCGCGCACTGCCGGCTTTCCGCGGCGACAGCGCGTTCTACACCTGGCTGTACCGCATTGCGATCAACACGGCCAAGAACGCGCTGGTGTCGAACCGGCGCCGGCCGGTGGACTTCGATCTGGATCTGCAGGATCCGGATCAGTACGAGCGCCAGGCCAAGCTCAAGGAGGTCGACACGCCCGAGGGCGTGCTGCTCACGGACGAGATCCGCCTGGTGGTGGAGAAGGCCTTGGAGCAGTTGCCCGAGGATCTGCGCACCGCCATCGTGCTGCGCGAGCTGGAGGGCTTGTCGTACGAGGAGATTGCGGAGGCGATGGATTGCCCGGTAGGGACGGTCCGCTCGCGCATTTTCCGCGCCCGCGAGGCCATCGATAAGAAGCTGAAGCCGTTGTTGGATTAGCGGCGCGGCTGGCGGAATTTTGGCTTAAGGACGAACGACGCGATTGTGGTGACGAAGACTATGACTGATCCGGTGAAAGAGCAGCTCTCGGCCTGCCTCGACAACGAGCTTGCCGAAGACGAGCTGGATCTGCTGCTGAAGCGGCTGCGGCGCGATCCCGATCTGCGCCGCTGCCTGGGCGGTTACGCCCTGATCGGCGAGGCCATGCGCAGCCAGCACCCGGTGATGGCTTCCGCTGGATTGGCCACCCGCATCTCCGCGGTACTCGCCGACGAGCCGCCGGCCGGAAAAACTCCCAAGGGAATCACGTGGATGTCGCCGGCAGCCATGAACTGGCTCAGGCCCGTGGCCGGTGTCGCCATCGCCGCAGGCGTGGCCGCGGTGGCCGTGGTCTCGCTGCAGCCGACTGCTTTGGAGCCGGCGCAACAGATTGCCGCCAACCAGGGCGCCGCCACGGTGGCGGCGATCGAATCGCCGGCCCCCAGCTACACCGTCCCGACCAATACCTCGGGCGCGCCGGCTTTCGTACCGGCCGCGCGGCTGACCAACTACGTGGTTGCGCACAGTGAATATTCCTCGCCGCTGTATCGCCGTACGGTACTGAGCGGGGTTCTTTCCGACGATGAGACCGAGCAGGTTGATGCCGGCGCCGACGGCGACAGCGCCGTGAAGGTATCCGGCAGCACCGGGCCGAAACCCTGATGTCAGCCATCCGCTACTGCCTGCTGCTGGTCTGCTGCGTCGTGGTCACCCCGGTCCGGGCCGGGGATCCCGAGGCCCGTGAATGGCTCGAGCGCATGTCTCGAGCTCTGGCCACCCAGAACTACGAAGGTCGCTTTTTCCATCTGACCCAGTCGCGCTCGGAGACCATGCGCATCGTCCATCGGGTCGATCACGGCAAGATCACCGAGAAGCTGGTGTCGCTCGACGGCAGCGGCCGCGAGATCGTGCGCAACGAGTCCGAAGTGCTCTGTTACCTGCCGGACAAGCGCGTGGTGCTGGTCGAGAAGCGCACCGACAACAATCAGTTGCTGAGCGCGGTGCCGACCTACAACGAGGGTCTGGAGGCGCTGTACAACATCGAGCGCTCGGGCGGTGTGGTCAAGGCGCTGGGCCGTCGCACGCAGCTGATCCTGGTGCAGCCGCGCGACCGGTATCGGTACGGCTACAAGCTGTGGCTGGACCAGGAAACGGCCATGCCGCTGAAATCGCAGCTGTGCGACGCCGACGGCAACGTCATCGAGCAGATCCTGTTCGCCGAGCTGAACCTGCGCGAGCGCATCCCGGCCGACGAGATCAAGGCCTCGGTTTCCGGCGAGGGCTTCAAGTGGCTGCGCCAGGATGCGCAGCCGCGCATGGCGAATACGGTGATCGGCTGGAACGTCGCCCGCCTGCCGGCCGGATTCCGCCTGACCACCTGGCGCATGCAGATCATCGCCGGTTCGGCCGCGCCGGTGCGGCACCTGGTCTATTCGGACGGGCTGGCGTCGGTCTCGGTCTTCATCGAGCCGCGCGACACGCAGTCCGCTCCCATGCGCGGCCTGGCCAAGATGGGCGCGGCATTCGCCTTCTCGCGCGATCTCGACGGCCATCAGGTGACGGCCGTCGGCGAAGTGCCGGCAGCAACGGTCGAGGCCATTGCGAGCGGTGTCATGCGCGAGGGTGCCCAGCAGCGCCCTGAGCCGCCGCTGTCGAACTCGCCGCCGCCATATTAGGCGGCTTTTTCCCCACTCCGTCCCACAAAGCCGGCAGCTGAACTTCCGTGGTCGCTTGGACCGTGTATTCCCGGGAGGGCTGCTCGCTGTGCGAACAGCTCATGATCGAACTGGCCGAGCTGCTGGGCCCGGCGGCCGCCACGGTCAGCGTCATCGATATCGGCGGCGATGCCGAGCTGGAGCGCAAGTACGGCCGGCGCATCCCGGTGCTGCTGGCGGACGGGGAGTTCGTCTGCGCCTATCGCCTGGACCTGGAGCGCGTCCGGGCCCACCTGTCGGCGCAGTGATCCGCGGGGCCGGGCCCAAGCCGAAATGGGCGCCGGGCGGCATTCCGCTATAATCCGCCGCCCTTTGCTTCCGGCCTGCAACCGATCCACCTGATGAAGCTGATCCGCAACTTCTCCATCATCGCCCACGTCGATCACGGCAAGTCCACGCTGGCCGACCGCTTCATCCAGCTTTGCGGCGGTCTGCAGGCCCGCGAGATGGAAAACCAGGTGCTCGACTCCATGGCCCTGGAACGCGAGCGCGGCATCACCATCAAGGCGCAGAGCGTGTCGCTGCGCTTCCGCTCGCGCGACGGCGAAACCTACCAGCTCAATCTGATCGACACCCCGGGCCACGTCGACTTCTCGTACGAAGTCTCGCGCTCGCTGGCCGCCTGCGAGGGCGCCTTGCTGGTGGTCGATGCGGCGCAGGGCGTGGAGGCGCAAAGCGTCGCCAACTGCTACACCGCGCTGGAGCAGGGGCTGGAAGTGGTGCCGGTGCTGAACAAGATCGACCTGCCTTCGGCCGAGCCCGAGCGGGTGATCAAGGAGGTCGAAGAGATCATCGGCATCGAGGCGCACGACGCGCTGCGCGTCAGCGCCAAGACCGGCGAGGGCGTGGAGGACTTGCTGGAGGAGCTGGTACGGCGGGTGCCGGCGCCCAAGGGTGATCCGGACGGGCCGCTGCAGGCGCTGATCATCGATTCCTGGTTCGACAACTACGTGGGCGTGGTATCGCTGGTGCGTGTCATGA
>JBDHQY010000222.1:0-5115 GCA_039807315.1 Steroidobacter sp.
AACGGCCTCATTCCACTGGCGCTGAGCTTCGACACGGGTGGGCCGATGACACGCAGCGTCTATGACGCTGCGGCCATGCTCAGTGCAATGACCGGCATCGATGCGGGCGATGCTGCTACGAAGAAGAGTGAAGGCAAGATCGAGGCCGACTACACCAAGTTTCTCAAGCCCGGCTCCCTCGAGGGCGCTCGTATCGGTATAGCGCGCGATTTCATGGGCTTCGATACGGACGTGGACTGGACCATCAATGCCGCCTTGATGGCGATGCAGAAGGCTGGTGCAACCGTCGTGGAAGTGCGCTTTCCCACGTGGTTTCTCTCGAACCTCTTCGACGACATCGGCGGCGTGTTCATGACCGTGCTTAATCCCGAGTTCAAGGCGCAGCTGAGCGACTATCTGGCGCGTCGCACGGGCCCGAAGTATCCGAAGTCCATGGAAGAGCTGCTGCAGCGTTCGTACACGTTCAATGCCTTACGTGACGACGAGGTGGCGCCCAATCCGGTGCGCTGGGTCGACTTCGAGGACGTGGTCAAGTCGCCGCCGCTGACCGATTACCACTACAAGGTGGCGCACGATTACGGCTTACCGATGATGCGCGCCCAGGTCGAGGGGGTCTTCGCGGCCGAGAAGCTCGACGCCATCGTTTATCCCACCTCGCCGCTTCGCCCAGGCCTGATCGAGGCATCGCCATCGGGTGCCGCCGCACCGCCGTCGGGTGGAGCGAATCCGGTCCGTTCAGCCACCAGCATTGCCAATCTCACTGGATTCCCGGATCTGATCGTACCGGCAGGCTTCACGGGAAACGGGCTGCCCGTTGGCATTTCATTCTTCGGCCTGCCGTTCAGCGAGCCGAAGCTCTTTGCTCTGGGCTACAGCTTCGAACAGGTGACACAGGCGCGGCGTCGCCCAGCGCACACGCCGGTACTGGAGAACGCCACGATCAATATCCCGTAAAGAACGCCACGACTCAGGGGGGGATCGTCATGTCGCATGTGGTCATCAGAAGATCCGTTATGGCGGCTCTGGCTGCCACTCCGTTGACCGTCGCGCAGTTCGTTGCTGCACAGCAAGCCCTGCCTTCGGGGACGGTGCCGGAGGAAGTGGTCGTCACGGGCACACGCATCGTGCGCGACGGCTACGAAGCACCGACGCCGCTGACCGTGGTCGGCATCGAGCAGATGCAGCAGCAGGCGACGTCTAATGTTGCGGACTACATCAACTCTCTACCGGCGTTCTCCGGCAGTCAGACATCGCAGAGTACGCTGACCACGACTTCGAACGGCACCGGCGGCATCAATTCTCTCAGCCTGAGGAATCTGGGCGAGGAACGTACGCTCGTGCTGCTCGACGGTCATCGCTCGGTGGGCGGTATTCTGACGGGCGTCGTCGACATCAATTCGTTTCCGCAGCAGCTCATTTCGCGAGTCGACGTAGTAACCGGCGGCGCTTCGGCAGCATACGGTTCGGACGCGCTGTCGGGAGTCGTGAACTTCGTGCTCGACAAGAAGTTTACTGGCTTCAAGGGCGAGGTATCGGGTGGCGAAACGAACTACAGCGACAACCGCAACTACAAGATCGGCCTGTCGTACGGTACGGCACTCGCCGGTGGTCGCGGCCACATGCTGCTCAGCGGCGAACTGGTGAGGAAGGAGGGCATTCTCACGCCCAATCGCGACTGGAACGATACCGGTGCCGGCATCGTCAAGAATCCGGCATACGCGCCCGGCAACGGCCAGCCAGAGCGGATCGTGCTGCGGGAGGTGGCCTCCTCACTCGGATCCCTGGGCGGCATCATCGTCGATGGCCCGTTGATGGGAACGGCATTCGGGCAGGGTGGGACGCCGTTCCAGTTCGACTATGGCCGGCTCAATGATGGCTACAACATGGTCGGCGGCGATTGGCGCCGCAACGACGTCCACAATCGCGGCGAGAGCTTGGATTCGAAGGAGGCCCGCGAGAACGCGTTCCTGCGCTTGAGTTATGACCTGACGGACAGCGTGAATGTCTACAGTGAGGTCTCGTGGGCACACAGTCAGTCGCGGGCTTATGCCTTGTCCTACGAATTCTACGGTGGCGTGAACATCGAAGCGGACAACCCGTTCATTCCCACAGCGGTCGCGCAGCGGATGACGGACTTGGGCCTGACTTCATTGGAACTGGGTACCAACAACGGCGACTTGCCGCGGGGCTCCGGTGACAATGACCGCACGATCACGCGGCTGGTGCTGGGAGCCACAGGCTCTCTCGATGCTTTGAATACGCACTGGACCTGGGATCTGTACTACCAGAACGGCGTGTCGAAGCAAACTTCGCGGTTGCCGTCCAACGTCAACGTGGACAACTACTTCGATGCGATCGATGCGGTGCGCGATTCGCTGAGCGGCGAGATTGTCTGCCGTTCTACGGTTGGCGACCCGGGCAACGGTTGTGTTCCATTCAACGTCTTCGGTATCGGTGTCAACTCGCAGTCCGCTTTGGACTACATCCTGGGTCTGGACTGGCGCAAGGAGCGTTTCGAGGAGAACGTCGGGGCGGTTTCGATCCAGGGTGAGCCGTTCTCCATCTGGGCCGGAGCGGTATCGTTGGCCGCCGGTGTCGAGCATCGCAGCGAAGCCGTGCGCGGCAGCTCGGATTCCATCGCGCCGACGGGTGCATGGTACGTGGGTAATTTTCTGCCGACCTTCGGCCGCTATACGGTGACGGAAGGATTTCTCGAAACCGTCGTGCCGCTGGCCAAGGATCTTCCCTGGTCACGCTCGCTGGACCTCAACGCCGCCGTCCGTTTCACGGATTACAGTACGTCCGGATTCGTGACGACATGGAAGGTTGGTCTGACCTACTCGCCCATCGACGACATCCGTTTCCGGCTCACTCGATCACGGGACATCCGCGCACCGAATCTGCAGGACCTGTTCGCCTCCGGTACCACGACCAACAACGCGATTCTCGACCCGTTCAACAACAATCAGAGCACGCTGTATGTGGGTACCACGGGCGGCAACCCGGGCCTCAAGCCGGAGAAGGCCGACACTACCGGCATCGGTATCGTGCTGCAGCCTCGATTCGTTCCCGGTCTCAGCTTCTCGGTGGACTATTGGAACATAGACATCAAGGACGCGCTGGGTACGCTGAACGCACAGGACATCATCAATTACTGCTTTCAGGGCAACGAGGCCTTCTGCGACGCGATCACGCGCACCGGCAATACTGGCAGCTACTCGGACCTGCTGATCCGTATCATTCCCTTCAACCTCGTCAATCAGATTGCCCGAGGGCTGGATATCGAGGGCAGCTACCGGGCGGGGCTCGAGCAGTGGGTGAGCGGTTGGCAAGGAGACCTATCGCTGCGCATGCTGGCGACGCACTATCTGAAAAACTATTCCAACAATGGCGTGAACGCGCCCATCGACACCGTGGGTGAGAACGGTATCCAAGGACCACCGAAGTGGCGATGGAATGCCTCGTTGATCTACACGCTCGATCCTATTACGGCGATGCTGGCCGCCCGCGGCATCAGCAGTGGGACATTGGATAACAGGCTGGTCGAATGTGCTGTGAACTGTCCGCTGTCGACGATCAACAATCCGACGATCGACAACAACACACTTCCAGGTGCCGTGTATTTCGATGCTGCCTTCAGCTATCGCTTCGCGACCCGTGGCATCGAGGCATTCTTCAACGTTCGCAATATCCTGGACAAGGATCCTGCGATTCTGCCGCGTGGGCCCAGCGGCTATCCATTCGACCAGTTCCTGGCAAATCCTGGGCTGTACGACACGGTGGGAAGGACATACCTGCTGGGTGTTCGCATGGAGTTTTAAGACGAATGACCGCTGCTTGCTCGGTGGCCGGTCCAGATGCGCGCCGGCCTGTGAAAGCGGCTTGCAACGGCCTCTGCAACATTTGCCCGCGGCGATGCTACGCTTCGTGATCTCTTCGTCGATTGAGCGGCTGGTATGTCCAAGGCCGATGTCTATGGTCTGCGCGTCGTTGCTTTGGTGGAGGCGCTCAAGGGCGGTGTAGTGGTGATCGCGGGCGTCGGCCTGTTCTCGCTGCTGCATCACAATGCGCGGCAGGTGGCCGAGCGGCTGGTCCGCCACATGCACCTGGATCCGGCCAAGCACTATCCGCAGGTGTTCATCGATGCGGTCACCGAACTCAACGACGTCAAGCTCTGGTGGTTGGCCGTCGCCGCCGGTGCGTATGCCAGCGTGAGATTCGCCGAAGCCTGGGGCCTGTGGTATGGCCGCGCCTGGGCCGAATGGCTGGCGGCGGTGAGCGGTGGAATCTACATCCCTTTCGAGCTCTATGAGCTGAGCCGCGGCGTGAATGCGCTGCGGTTGATTACGTTCGGCTGCAATGTGCTGGTGGTGGCCGTGATGATCCATGCGTTGCGGCAGAGGCGCGCGGCCGCGGATCGAATCGGGGCACTGTCCTAGCCGGGCGTGTCACGCAGGTTCCGGATCCGCGGCCGGCAGCCGTTGCCATGTTGCCGAGAAGGCCAGCCGCTGAATCGTAGGCGTTAAGGAAAGTCTGATTCATTCGTCACTGCCCGCAGAGCCTGCCCTCGACTTGATCGGGGCGGGAGTCCATCGCGCTGATTGCGACGGATTCGCGGGAATGACCAGGGGGAGTAAATCAGACCTTCCTTAGAGGCTGGCGCGCGCGAAAAGTAGGGGCCCAGCAATGGTCATGTCGACCAGTCCCGGATTGCTGCGATCGTGCGAGTCCACCTCGATCGCGAAGGAGCGATAGCCCAGCCCGAACACCAGGTAGGGATTCAGGCGCCAGGTGACTGCGAGGCGCGCGTCCAGCAGCGAGCCATTCACGTCCTCGATGTTGACGTGCAGATATTGCAGCCGGCCTTCCAGCGACCAGCGATCGGTGAAGTCATAGCGGCCCTCCAGTCCCACCAGCGGCAGCGGCGCCACTCCGCTCTCCGCTTCGCGAACCACGCGGCTGCGCACCACCGCATTGGCCTCGACAGCGGCGATCTGGACGCCGAACGTCCCGGTGAGTTCGGCACGCTCGCGTGCGATGAAACGATAACCGTATGTGAGGCCGAACAGCTTGAGATTGAGTTCGCTGTCGACCCGTTCGCCGGGCTCGTATACC
>JBDHQY010000223.1:0-5103 GCA_039807315.1 Steroidobacter sp.
TGGCGATATGCGTGGCACAGGACCAGGCCAGCGACAGCCCGTCGTAGGTGCTGGTGCCGCGGCCGATCTCGTCCATCAGCACCAAGCTGTGCTCGGTGGCGTTGTTGAGGATGTTGGCCGCTTCGGTCATCTCCAGCATGAAGGTCGAGCGTCCGCCGGCCAGGTCATCCGAGGCGCCGATGCGGGTGAACACGCGATCGACCGGTCCGACGCGCGCTGCGCTTGCCGGCACATAACTGCCGATACGCGCCAGGATCACGATCAGCGCAGTCTGGCGCATGAAAGTGGATTTGCCGCCCATGTTGGGACCGGTGATGACGAGCATGCGACGCTGCTGGTTGAGTCGCAGATCGTTGGGCACGAACGGCTGGTCGATGAAGCGCTCGACCACCGGGTGCCGGCCCTCGACGATCTCGATGACCGGTTCGTCCGTGAGCACCGGCGCTGCGTAGCGCAGCGCGACCGCACGTTCGGCGAAATTTGCCAGCACGTCGAGCGCGGCCAGTGCCGCCGCGGTGGCTTGCAGCTCTGCGACACGCGCGATCAGCCGATCGAGCAGCTCGTCGTAAAGCTGCTTCTCGCGCGCCAGCGCCCGATCGCGCGCACCCAGCACCTTGTCCTCGAACTCCTTGAGCTCCGGAGTGATGTAACGCTCCGAGTTTTTGACCGTCTGACGGCGGTGATAGTCGGGCGGCACCTTGTCGGCGAGGTTGCGGCTGATCTCTATGTAATAGCCCTGCACGCGGTTGTAGCCGAGCCGCAGGTTGGCAATGCCGGTGCGCTCGCGCTCGCGCGTTTCGAGATCGAGCAGGTACTGATCCGAGTGCTCGCTGATCTGCTTCAGTTCATCCAGCTGCGCGTCATAGCCCGGGGCGATCACGCCGCCGTCGCGCAGGATGGGCGGTGGCGTTTCGATGATGGCGCGCACCAGCAGGGCATGGAGGTCGGGATATGTTCCGGTCTGCCGTGCAAGCTGCTGCAGGAGAGGCGCGTCTTGCTTGGACAGCAGCCCCTGCAACTCCGGCAAGCGCGCCAGCGCATCACGTAGCTGAGCGAGATCGCGCGGGCGCGCGCTCTTCAGTGCAACCCGAGCCAGTCCACGTTCTATGTCGCCAACGTGTCCAAGCAGATCATGCAGCGGCGTGTACAGGCCATGGTCGATCAGCGTGCCGACCGCGTTCAGCCGCAACTCGACCGGCTTCCTGTCGCGCAGCGGCCGATGCAGCCAGCGACGCAGTTCACGTCCGCCCATGGCGGTGGCGGTTTGATCGAGAACCGCGGCGACGGTGCACTCCGGACGATCGGCCAGGCTAATGTCGAGCTCCAGGTTGCGTCGCGTGGCTGCATCGAGCAGCACGGCTTCGCTGCGTTCTTCGGTGCGCAATCCACGCAGATGCGGTAGTGCCGCCTTCTGCGTGTCGCGCACGTATTGCAGCAGACAGCCGGCTGCGCGGATCGCGAGCGTCAGTTCAGCGCACCCGAAGCCGGCCAGATCACGAGTCGCGAACTGTTCGCACAGCGTGCGCGTGGCGGTGTCCAGGTCGAAGTGCCAGACCGGCCGTTCGCGCGTGTGCGTCGTGATGCCGGCGGGTTTGGACTGCTCCGAAATCAGCAGCTCCGCCGGCCGCAGCCGCTCGATCTCGCTGATCAGCTCTTCTTCGCCTGCGCCTTCGAGCACGCTGAAGCGCCCGCTCGACAGTTCCAACCAGGCGAGGCCGAATTGCGCGCCGTCGTCGTATAGCGCCG
The DNA here is from genome assembly GCA_039807315.1 of Steroidobacter sp. Lineage (GTDB taxonomy): Bacteria > Pseudomonadota > Gammaproteobacteria > Steroidobacterales > Steroidobacteraceae > Steroidobacter. The sequence goes on from JBDHQY010000223.1 coordinate 1,747, forward strand.
CCAGCAGCGTGTCGCGGCGTGCATCGAGAAACGCGTCGTCGGTGACCGTGCCCGGGGTGACGATGCGCACCACCTGGCGTTCCACCGGGCCTTTCGATTTCGCAGGATCCCCGATCTGTTCGCAGATGGCGACGGATTCGCCGCGGCGAACCAGCCGCGACAGATACGTCTCGGCGCTGTGGTAGGGCACGCCGGCCATCGGGATAGGCTGCCCCGCGGATTGGCCACGCGCCGTCAGCGTAATGTCGAGCAAGCGCGCCGCGCGCTTCGCGTCTTCGAAGAACAGCTCGTAGAAATCGCCCATCCGGTAGAACAACAGCGTGTCCGGATGCTGCGCCTTCAGGCGCAGGTACTGCTGCATGACGGGGGTATGGGTTTCGAGAGCGGCGGACATCTTGTTGCGGCTGTGGATCTGGGGCTGGGCGAGGCTGCGCATTGTGCCCGCTGCAGTCCGCACATGCCCAGCTTGACGTGGAGCGGGAAGCGACTTATCCATCGCTCCCGTGAATACCGATAGCGAACTGCAGAGGCTGGCGACGCGCACCGGCGCGCATCTGCTCGACGCCGAGCGCCGGTTGGTCACGGCCGAGTCCTGCAGCGGCGGCTGGATCGGCAAGGCGTTGACCGATGTACCCGGCAGCTCCGCCTGGTACCTGGGCGGCGTCATCGCTTACAGCAATACGCTCAAGCAGACCTTGCTCGGCGTGCTGCCATCGACCCTCGCAGCGCACGGTGCCGTCAGCGAGGCGGCGGCGCGCGAAATGGCTATCGGCGGCCTGGAAACCCTCGGTGGTCACATCTGCGTCGCCGTCACCGGCATTGCCGGCCCCGATGGCGGACAGGCCGACAAACCGGTCGGTACCGTCTGGTTCGCCTGGGCCTGGCACCAGGATGATGCGATCGAGACGCGCACCGCGATGGCAGTCTTCGCGGGCGACCGCGAAGCCGTGCGGCGTCAGACGGTTGCACGGGCGCTGGGCGAATTGTCCAATCTCGGCATTTGATCGCAGGCAGTCTCGTGCCAGCGGTGCGCCGGCTGCTCTTTGCCCTGCGGCCATCGCCTGCGCTGCGTCGCAAGCTGGCTGACGGGAACGCAGCGCTGATCCGCAGCAGCGGCGGCAAGCCCGTTGCCGATGCGAATTTGCACCTGACCTTGGTGTTCGTCGGCGAGCAGCCGGCGCAACGGCTCGACGATATTCTCGCGGCCGGCGCGGCGGTGTCGGCGCCTGCCTTCACCCTGAGTTTCGAGCGTGCCGAGTCCTGGTCGCGCTCTAAAGTGCTGGTGTTGCCTGCGGCATGCACGCCATCCGAGTTGGCCGCGCTGGTGGATCGCTTGCATATCAGTCTGTTGGACCGGCAAATCGACTTGAAACGCGAGCAATACCGGCCGCATCTCACGCTGGCCAGGAAACTGCCGCGAGCCTGGCTGACATGGCCGATCGAGCCGTTCCAATGGCGCGTGCGGCAGTTCGTGCTGGCCGAATCCGTGGCGGGCGAGGGCGGTCCGCGGTACCGCGTGCTGGCACGTTGGTCGCTTGCCTGAGGCGGCATAATGAATTACTGTACAAATACACAGTTTCACGCATTCGCCGCCACCGGCGGCATGAAATAATCTTCGACCTTCGAGCCGGGTCTGCGACCCGCCCTTAACTGCAATCGGGATCCAACCAGATGGAAGAAAACCGCAAGAAGGCGCTGGTCGCCGCCCTTGGCCAGATCGAGAAGCAATTCGGCAAGGGTTCGGTGATGCGCCTGGGCGATGCCGGCGCGTCCTACGATGTCGATGTCGTCTCGACCGGCTCGCTGGGGTTGGATATCGCGCTTGGCGTCGGCGGTCTGCCGCGCGGCCGCATCATCGAGATCTACGGCCCGGAATCCTCGGGCAAAACCACACTGACCCTGCAGGCGATCGCCGAGGCGCAGCGTGCCGGCGGCACGGCCGCCTTCGTGGATGCGGAGCATGCGCTCGATCCGGCGTACGCCGCCAAGCTCGGCGTCAACGTGCAGGAACTGCTGGTGTCGCAGCCGGACACCGGCGAGCAGGCCCTGGAGATCACCGACATGCTGGTGCGCTCCGGCGCGGTGGACATCGTGGTGGTCGACTCGGTGGCGGCGCTCACGCCCAAGGCCGAAATCGAAGGCGAGATGGGCGATTCGCACATGGGCTTGCAGGCGCGCCTGATGTCGCAGGCGCTGCGCAAGCTCACCGGCAACATCAAGCGCTCCAACACCATCGTCATCTTCATCAACCAGATCCGCATGAAGATCGGTGTCATGTTCGGCAATCCCGAAACCACCACCGGCGGCAACGCGCTCAAGTTCTACGCTTCGGTCCGGCTCGACATCCGCCGTATCGGCGCGCTTAAGAACGGCGAGGAAGTCATCGGCAACCAGACTCGCGTCAAGGTGGTGAAGAACAAGGTGGCGCCGCCGTTCCGCGAGGCCGAGTTCGAGATCATGTACGGTGCCGGCATTTCGCGGCAGGGCGAGCTGATCGATATCGGCGTGGCGCAGGGCCTGGTCGAGAAATCGGGCTCCTGGTACAGCTACAACGGCGAGCGCATCGGGCAGGGCAAGGAGAATGCCCGCAACTTCCTGCGTGAGCATCCCGAGATCGAAAATGAACTCGACGCCAAGCTGCGCGAGAAGCTGTTGCCGGCGCGGCGCAGTGAGGCGCTGAAGGATGAGGCGGTCTAAATCGGCCCATCCGCCAGCCAGCGATGCGGGCGATTCCGGTCCAGGCGGATCGGGATCCTCTGATCTGCCGGAGTCGGTCGACCGGCGACGGCCGCCCGGCGCGTGGAAATCGATCGATTTGTCGGCGCGGCCCGCTGTGCCAGCCCCGAACCGCCGGTTTCCAGGGGGCTGGCCGGAATCGGATCCTTTCCGGGAAGCGGCGGACGAGCCGGACCCGCAAGCGCTGCTCAAGGCCGCCGAGCTCACCGCGGTGCGGCTGCTGGCCCGGCGCGAGCATTCCTCGGAGGAGTTGGGCCGCAAGCTCCGCAGCAAGGGCCACCCGGCCGGGATCGTCGAGAGCGTAGTCGCCAAGCTGCGTGGCAAGCGGCTGGTCTCGGACGATCGTTTCGCCGCCAGCTTCGTCCATCATCATGCCCAGCGCGGCCAGGGGCCGATACGAATCCGCGTCGAGCTGCGCCAGCAGGGAATCGCCGACGAGCTGATCGAGGCGCAGTTGCAGGAAGCCGGGTTCGACTGGGTGGCGTTGGCGGTCGCGGCGCGTCGGCGCAAATTCGGCGCCAGCGCTCCCCGGGGGATGGCCGAACGTGCAAAGCAGGCCCGCTTCCTTCAATATCGCGGCTTTGACAGCGATCAGATCCGGGCCGCCTTGAAGTCGGGCAT
>JBDHQY010000224.1:0-5094 GCA_039807315.1 Steroidobacter sp.
CCACCGAGGTGTACGAAAGATTCAGCTCGGCTTCGCGCACCTGCGCCTTGGCGGCGGCGAGCGATGCGGTGGCGGAGCGATAGGCGGTTGCCGCTTCCTCGGCCTGACGCTGGCTGACCGCGGAGTTGGTGTACAGCCCGGAGATGCGTTCGGTCTCGCGGCGCGCCTGGTCGGCGGTCGCGGCTGCCTGGTCGGCAGACGCCTTGGCTTGCGCCAGCGCAATTTCGAACGGTGCGCGCTCGATCTGGAACAGCGGCGCGCCGGCACGGACGAAGGTGCCTTCATTGTAAAGCTGCTTCTGCACGATGCCGGAGACCCGCGCGCGAATCTGCACTTCCTTCGAGCCTTCGGTGCGGCCCACCGCATCCAGCACCACTGGCACGGTGCGCTCGGCGACCGCCAGTGTGGTCACTGGAATGGGCTGAGCGGCCGTATCGTCCTGGGATTTGCCGCAGGCTCCCAACAGCAGCAGCGGGGAGCAGATGAGTAACGAGCCGAGGGCGCGGTGGCGGGTCATGGGTTGAAGAATCTTGCGGCGGGGAATGAGGGGTAAATTCCGCTTAGTGTAGCAGCCGCTACACGAGTTTTCAGTCGCGCGGATTGCGCCGCACGCGGCGGCAGTCGCATTGCAATGTCGTGACGGCGCTAGAATCGCGCGATGAAGATCGCCAAACCCCTGCTGCTGGTCAGCACACCCATCGGTCTGGCCCTCGGCCTGTACGAGGCGCACCGGCTGGCCGGTGGACTGGTGTTTCTGATGGCCGCGCTGATCGCCGTGATCGGCGTCGCCATGGCTTCGGTGGTGCTGACGATCCGCCGGGAGCGACGCGAAGAGCAGCAAAGGAAGGACGAGGCCGCAGCGGCGGGATCGTCGCAGGACCCCGTCGGCCGATGAGTCGTGCCATATCGAGCGCTCGCTGAAAGACACCGTGCCCATCGTCTGCCGCGCGGGATCGCTGCGATGCGTAGCGGGCGTGACCTTGCCGCGGTCGATCGCTTAAAGTTGCCGCGTGTGAAGCCTCGCCGCAGCTCAACGGATACTCCATGACAGCCGCGCTACTCGCCTTCCTGCATCACGGGGCCGCTTTCGTCATTTTCGGTGTGCTCACCGCCGAGCTGGTGTTGTTGAAGGACGAGCTGACGCTGACCGCCGCGCGCTCGCTGCTGCGTATGGATGCCGCGTACGGAATTTCGGCGATGCTGCTGCTGGTGATTGGTTTCCTGCGCGTGTTCTATACCGAGAAGGGCGCCGCCTACTATTTCCACAGCGCGCCGTTCATCCTGAAGATCACGCTGTTCGCCATCGTCGGCCTGCTTTCGATCCAGCCGACGCGCACCTTCCTGTCGTGGCGTTCGGGGCTGCGGCAGCAGCAGGTACCGGTGCTGCAGGAAAGCCGGCGCCGTTCGCTTCGCCGCATCATCCACAGCGAGCTGACCTTGCTGCTGGCGATCATGCTGTGCGCGGCATTGATGGCGCGCGGCGTGGGGTATCTGGCGTAACCGCTCTTTTTTCGAGGTTTCCGCTTGACCGCCAACGAGATGCAGCCGCGGGCAGTGGCCGCGCACCAATCCTTCGCCGCCCTGCGTCATCCGGGCTATCGCGCCTACTGCCTGAGCATGGCCGGCGCCATGATGGCGGACAGCATCGAGCACGTGATCAGTTACTGGGTCATTTTCCAGAAATTCCACTCGCCGGCGCTCGGCGGCTTCGCCATCGTCTCGCACTGGTTGCCGTTCCTGTTCTTCTCGGTCTACTCCGGCGCGCTGGCGGATCGCTTCGATCCGCGGCGGCTGATTCAGCTGGGCATGCTGCTGTTCATGTTGGTGTCGCTGGCCTGGGGCACGCTGTTCCTGACCGACACGCTGCAGATGTGGCACGCAATGCTGCTGCTGGCCATTCACGGATTCGCCGGCGTGCTGTGGGGGCCGGCATCGCAGGTGCTGCTGCACTACATCGTGCCGCGCGAGCATTTGCAGAGCGCGGTGCGTCTGTATGCGACCTCGCGCTACATGGGGCTGCTGCTCGGACCGGCGCTCGGCGGCGGCATCCTGCTGTTGCTGGGGCCGGCATACGGCCTCCTGTTCAATGCCGCCGTGTATCTGCCGACCATTCTGTGGTTGTGGAAGGCGCCGTACGGTCCGCGCTTCGCCACGGAGCATCCGCCAGGGCGGGCGATCCGCGGCTTGTCGGATATCGTTGCCACGATACGCAGCGTCACCGCCGATCGCACCATCGTCTCGATGACGCTGCTGGCGGGTGGAGCGTCGCTCTTCATCGGCTCCGCATACCAGGCGCAGATGCCGGGATTCGCACACGACCTGGGCCACGGTGAGGCGGATCTGTCCTACAGCATGTTGCTGGCAGCCGATGCGGCCGGCGCATTGTGTGCGGGAATCCTGCTGGAGAGCCGGGGACTGTTGCAGGCGAATGTGCGCACGGCCTTCGTTCTGGCGATGCTGTGGTGCTGTGCGCTGGCGGGCTTCGCGCTGTCGAAGTTCTATCTGCTGGCGATGCTGCTGCTGTTCGTGGCGGGCTTCGTCGAACTGTCGTTCAACTCGATGGCGCAGACCCTGGTTCAGCTCAGGGCGCCGCCGGCGATTCGCGGCCGGGTCATCGGCGTGTTCTCGATGGCTGCGCTGGGCATGCGCGCCTTCAGCGGTGTGACCATCGGCGTGGTCGGCGGCCTGATCGGCATCCACTGGTCGCTGGCGTTGAGCGCGATGCTGCTGCTGTCGGTGATCGTAGTGCTGCTGGCTTTCGGCATGAGCGTGCGGCAGCCGGAGACCTCGACGTAAGACGGATTGCGCCGGCGTGGCACGCACCAGCGTCGGACTGGAGGCTGTCGAAGACCGCGCCACCCGGGCAAGAGTGATTGTGATGCAGAGTCAGGCCACCGGCACCGTCGGGCGGACGAAATCGGCAGGCGGCGCGCTCGGCCGCAGGGGTGCACGATCTACGGATGGGTCTTTGCCCGTGTGATCGTCAGTCTGCTCACTGGCCGCACTTGCGTCGATGCGTCAAAGCAGCCATTTGTGCTCGCGCGCGGTACGCTTGCAGCTTCGCCGGCACGGTACCGGCTTTCCCGAGAAAGGCTCTGACATGCTCCAGAAAATCTCCCGGACCGTCGCACTCGCTGCCGGCTGCCTCGCGCTCGGTTGCCTGGCCGCCGCCGACGCAATCGCGGCGGAGCCGGGCTTCTACGTGGGAGTGAGCTACGGTCAGATCGACAACTCGGTGGCGCGCGCGCCATACGATGCGCTCACTGCGGACATCTACGACAGTTTCGATTTCGTCCCGACCTCGGGCAGCACCCGCTTCGACGTCAAGGACAAGGGTTACGGTTTCTTCGGCGGCTACCGTTTCTTCCCCTGGCTGGCGCTGGAAGGCAGCTACATGAGCCTGGGGACGGTCAGGCACCGCGACCGTAGCGAAGGGGTGTTCGGCGAGGAAATCCAGACCTGGAATCAGAACATGGACACCCGGATCAGCGGGATGGCGCTCTCCGCGCTGGGCATTCTGCCGGTCAGTTACCGGTTCGAGCTGTACGCGCGCGCCGGTGTGCTGTTCGCCACCAACCGCGATTCGGTATTCATCACCAACGGTGTCGGCTCGAGCAAGGCCAGCGGCTCCGAGGGCTCGACCGGCCTGCTGGCGGGTGCCGGCGGGTCATTCACTTTCCTGGAAATCTACAGCGCGCGGCTGGAATACCAGCGCGCCTTCGACGTCGGCTCGGACCTGAGCAAGGGGGATGTCGACATGGTGACGTTCGGGATCTCCGTGACGTTCTGAGCGGGAGCGCCGCAGCCCTTCGCTACCGGCGCCGGCGAAATTCAAGGAGTTCTTCGCTGGGTCCGGGGGCGCCGCCGGCCGAGGACGTTACCGGCTCGCCACTCCTGCGGCAGTCCATCCTGCTGATTCGGAGGGATTCCCGCCCCCGATCAGGTCGGGGCGGGCCGCCGCCAGCCGGCGGGGCCGGGCCGGGCCGCGCCGACCCCGGTCTATACTTGTATATACTGGGGCGATCATGGCAGAACAACTTCGTTTTCGTTTCCAGAATGCGTGGCTGCCGCAGGGCTGGCGCCGCGACGTGGTCGTCGCCGTCGACGGGTCCGGTGACATCGCCGAGATCCGTCCCGAAGATACGACGACCGATGCGGTCGCGATCAGCGGTGCTGCCGTTCCCGGAATGCCGAACGTACACAGCCATGCCTTCCAGCGCGCCATGGCCGGCCTGGCGGAACGGCGCGCATCCAGCAACGACAGCTTCTGGACCTGGCGCGAGACCATGTACGAACTGGCGCGCAACATGACGCCGGAAGCGCTCAACGCCATCGCGGCGCAGCTTTACGTGGAAATGCTCAAGGCCGGCTACACCACGGTCTGCGAATTCCATTACGTCCACAATCAGGCCGACGGCCGGCCGTTCGCCGAGCGCGACATCATGTCGCAGGCGCTGATCGACGCGGCCATGGCCACGGGCATCGGCATGACGCTGCTGCCCACGCTGTACCTCACTTCGGACTTCGGCAGCGTGCCGCCCACGCCGCGGCAGCGGCAGTTCATCACCTCTGCGGACGAGTTCCTCGCTAGGCTCGACCGGCTGCGTTCCGGCCTGCAGGCATCGAAGCAGATCGATCTCGGAATGGCCTTCCACAGCCTGCGCGCCGTTCCACCGCACGATCTGCGTGCCGTCCTCGATGGACTGGCGAAACGCCAGCGTGGCGTGATTCATATTCATGTGGCCGAGCAGGAGCGGGAAGTCGCGGCATCGCTCGAGCACTTCGGTCAAAGACCGGTCGAATGGCTGCTGGCGAACGCAGCGGTGGACGAGCGCTGGTGCCTGGTGCATGCCACCCATGTCACGGCCGCGGAGATCGAGGCGATCGCACGCTGCGGAGCAGTGGTCGCTCTGTGCCCGACCACGGAAGCGAATCTCGGCGACGGCATGTTCCCGCTCGGCTCCTATCTGCATGCGGGCGGCGCGATCGCGATCGGTTCCGACAGCCACATTTCCATTTCCGCGCGCGAGGAACTGCGCTGGATCGAATATCAGGCACGCCTGGTGCAACGCGAGCGGAACATCTATGCCGATC
>JBDHQY010000225.1:0-5072 GCA_039807315.1 Steroidobacter sp.
CTGCTGCCATAGCGGCAGCACCGCTTCGATACCCGCCGCCGCGCATACCTTCTCTTCCCAGTCCCGATGCGCCTGCAGGTCGATGTCGCCGAACACGGCTTGCTCGTGTCCGCTGGCGCGCAGCTGCCGCAAGGCAGCGGTGAACACGGCCTCGTAAGACGTCCAGCTGGCGTTGCGCACGACCAGATCGAGGCCCAGCGCCTGCGCCTGCAGTTGCACCAGCGGGAGTGGAATCGCGTGCGAGCGGCTGCGTTCGCCGGATTCCTCGAACATCACTAGCAGCGTTCGCACCTCGATTCCGAGCCGGCGTGCGCGCCACAAGGCGAGGCACGAGTCCTTGCCGCCGCTGAAGGAGCAAACCGCCGCCATGTTCAGGCCCGTTTGCGTCGGCCGGCTTGGTTGGCGCGCGCCAGAATCGGCGCCAGGAACTGGCCGGTGTACGACTTCGGGTTGCGGGCGATCTCCTCGGGCGTGCCGATGCCGACGATGCTGCCGCCGCCCGAGCCGCCTTCGGGTCCCAGGTCGATGATCCAGTCGGCCGTCTTGATCACGTCCAGATTGTGCTCGATGACCACGATGGTGTTGCCTTCGTCGCGCAGGCGTTGCAGCACCGCCAGCAGCTGCTCGATGTCGTAGAAGTGCAGGCCGGTGGTGGGTTCGTCGAGGATGTACAGCGTGCGGCCGGTGGAGCGCTTGGACAGCTCCTTCGCCAGCTTCACGCGCTGCGCTTCGCCGCCCGACAGGGTGGTGGCGTTCTGGCCGAGTCGGACATAGGAGAGACCGACGTCGATCAGCGTCTGCAGCTTCGGCGCGATCACCGGCGCATGGCGGAAGAACTCCATGGCGTCCTCGACCGTCATCTCTAGCACTTCGCTGATGTTCTTGCCCTTGTAGCGGATCTCCAGCGTCTCGCGGTTGTAGCGCTTGCCCTTGCATACGTCGCAGGGCACGTACACATCCGGCAGGAAGTGCATCTCCACCTTGATCACGCCGTCGCCCTGGCAGGCCTCGCAGCGCCCGCCCTTGACGTTGAAGCTGAAGCGGCCAGGCTCATAGCCGCGCGTGCGCGCTTCGGGCACCGCTGCGAAGATTTCGCGGATCGGCGTGAACAGTCCGGTGTACGTCGCCGGGTTCGAGCGTGGCGTGCGGCCGATGGGGCTTTGGTCGATGTCGATCACGCGGTCGATGTGTTCCAGTCCTTCGATGCCGTCGTTCGGCGCCGGGTCGGTCGATGCATCGTTCAAAGCGCGCGCCACGAACTGGTACAGCGTGTCGTTGATGAGCGTGGACTTGCCCGAGCCGGAAACCCCGGTGACGCAGGTCATCACGCCCAGCGGAATGTCCACTGTCACGCCGCGCAGGTTGTTGCCGCGCGCGTTGACGATGCGCAGGAAACGATCGTCCTGGCGCGGTGTGCGCATCGGCGGAATGGCGATCTGCCGCGCGCCCGACAGGTACTGGCCGGTGATGGATTGGGGATTCGCCGCCACTTCCTCCGGCGTGCCTTGCGCGATCACCTCGCCGCCGTGCACGCCGGCGCCCGGGCCCAGGTCGACGACGAAATCGGCGTGACGGATCGCGTCCTCGTCGTGCTCCACCACGATCACGGTGTTGCCCAGGTCGCGCAACCGGTTGAGCGTGAGCAGCAGCCGCTCGTTGTCCTTCTGATGCAGGCCGATGGAAGGCTCGTCCAGGATGTACATGACGCCGACCAGCCCGGAGCCGATCTGGCTGGCGAGCCGGATGCGCTGCGCCTCGCCGCCCGACAGGGTCTCGGCGCTGCGATCCAGCGTCAGGTAGTCCAGGCCGACGTCGCACAGGAAGCGCAGCCGGTCGCCCACTTCCTTGATGATCTTGGCCGCCACCTCGCCGCGCCAGCCCTCCAGTTTCAGGTCCAGGCTGAAGCGCATCGAATCGCCGACCGAGAGGCGGCTGAGCTCCGGCAGGCTGCGACCCGCGACGAAGACATTGCGCGCGGCGCGGTTCAGGCGCGTGCCTGCGCAATCGGGGCAGGGCTGGTTGCTCAGATACTTCGCCAGCTCCTCGCGCACTGCCAGCGATTCGGTCTCGCGATAGCGGCGCTCCAGGTTGGGAATGACGCCTTCCCACTTGTGCGCGCGGCGCGTGGTACCGCCTTTGGCGTCGACGTAGCGGAAATCGATCTTTTCATCGCCGCTGCCGAACAGCACCACCTTCCGGTGCTTGGCCGATAGCTCTTCCCACGGTGTTTCGATGTCGAACTTGTACTGCTTCGCCAGCGACTGGATCAGCGCGAAGTAATAGGCATTGCGCCGGTCCCAGCCGCGGATCGCGCCGCCGGCCAGCGACAGGTGCGGGTGATGGACCACGCGCGCCGGATCGAAGAACTGCTGCACGCCCAGGCCCGAACAGGTGGTGCAGGCGCCGGCCGGATTGTTGAAGGAGAACAGCCGCGGCTCCAACTCGGCGATGCTGTAGCCGCAGATCTTGCAGGCGAAGCGGTCGGAGAAAATCAGTTCTTCACGCGTCGGCGCGTCCATGAAGGCGATGCGTGCCGTGCCGTCGGCAAGGCGCAGGGCGGTTTCGAACGACTCGGCCAGGCGCTGGCCGATGTCGGGGCGCACCTTGAATCGATCCACCACCACCTCGATGGTGTGGTTGCGCTTGGCATCGAGCTTGGGCGGCTGTTCCAGCTCGACCACCTTGCCGTCGATGCGGGCGCGCACGAAACCCTGGCCCCGCAGTTCTTCGATCACCTGCACATGCTCGCCCTTGCGGCCGTCGATCATGGGCGCGAGCAGCATCGCCGGGGTGCCTTCCGGCAGTCGCAATACCTGATCCACCATCTGGCTGACCGTCTGCGCCGCCAGGTCCACGCCATGCTCCGGGCAGCGCGGCACGCCCACCCGGGCGAACAACAGGCGCAGGTGATCGTAGATCTCGGTGACCGTGCCGACGGTGGAACGCGGATTGTGCGAGGTGGACTTCTGCTCGATCGCGATCGCCGGCGACAGGCCGTCGATGGAGTCCACGTCCGGCTTCTCCATCATGGACAGGAACTGCCGGGCGTAGGCCGAAAGCGACTCGACATAGCGCCGCTGGCCTTCGGCGTAGATGGTGTCGAAGGCCAGTGAGGACTTTCCCGACCCCGACAGGCCGGTGAGCACGATCAGCCGGTCGCGCGGCAGCTCCAGGTCGATGTTGCGCAGGTTGTGGGTGCGCGCGCCGCGGATGAGGATGGAGGCTAGGGGCATGGTTCGGGCCGGATCAGCCGTGGACCGATCACTATAAAGGGCCGAACGAGGTGGGGGCAAAGGGCTGGAACGGAAGGCCGGGCCGCGCTGCCGGGCGATTATTGGCCGACCATGCGCGAAATGGACTCACCCGAAGCGCCGGGCGTGTCTAGAATGCGCTCCTCGAATCCACGGTTCTCGACTGGAAGGGCAGCAATCCATGGCGCGCGGTATCAACAAAGTCATCCTGGTGGGCAACCTGGGCAAGGACCCGGAAACCCGCTACATGCCCAGCGGCAAGGCGGTCACCAATTTCAGCATCGCCACCTCCGAGTCCTGGACGGACCGGCAATCCGGCGACAAGCAGGAGCGCACCGAGTGGCACAACGTCGTGCTGTTCGACAAGCTCGGCGAGATCGCCGCGGAATACCTGCGCAAGGGCTCGCAGGTGTACATCGAAGGCAGCTTGCGTACCCGCAAGTGGCAGGACAAGGAAGGCAAGGATCGTTACACCACCGAGATCGTCGGTCGAGACATGCAGATGCTCGGCGGCCGCGGCGGCGCGGGCGGAGGCGGCGGTGGTGGTGGCGGCGAGATGCGCCAGTCGCGCCCGGCGCCTGCCGAGGACCGCGCCGCGCCGCCGAGCGATGACGGCGGTTTCGACGACGATATTCCATTCTGACCCGCGCTCGTTTCCATTCGAGTCGACTCGAACCCCGCGGTGCCAGGTACCGCGGGGTTTTTTATTGGCCGCGTCGGCCGCGCCGGCATGGGGGAAGCTGCCGTGCTCGCGCAGTCCTGCGGACAATCTCCTGCGATGCCCGCCTCAGTGGCTGACGTGACCGGCCCATAAATAGAATAAGTTACTGAATATTAAAGTTTAATTTTCTTCGGACAGTGACTCCGGGCAGGCCGTTGGAACCCTCAGGCCCATCTTGAGTATCCTTGCTGCCCCCGTTTCACGCCCCGGTCCATGCCTTTTCTCCATATCCGTACCCACGGCTGCCAGATGAACGAGTACGACTCCGCCAAGATGGTGGACGTGCTGCGCGACCAGGGTGGCTACGAGCTGACCGACGATCCGGCGCAGGCCGACGTCATTCTGCTGAACACCTGCTCGATCCGTGAGAAGGCGCAGGAGAAGGTGTTCTCGCAGCTGGGCCATTGGCGCCTGCTCAAGCAAGCCAAGCCCGAGCTCATCATCGGCGTGGGTGGCTGCGTGGCCAGCCAGGAAGGCGAGGGCATCACCCGCCGCGCGCCGTTCGTCGACCTGGTGTTCGGTCCGCAGACGCTGCATCGGCTGCCGGACATGATCCGGGAGCTGCAGGCCACCGGACGCTCGGTGGTCGACATCAGCTTTCCTGAAATCGAGAAATTCGATCATCTGCCGCAGCCGCGCGCCGAGGGCGCGACCGCGTTCGTCTCGATCATGGAAGGCTGCAGCAAGTACTGCTCGTTCTGCGTCGTGCCGTACACGCGCGGCGAGGAAGTCAGCCGGCCGTTCGAGTCGGTGATGACGGAGGTTCGCGAGCTGGCGGTGCAGGGCGTGCGCGAAGTGAACCTGCTGGGCCAGAACGTCAACGGCTATCGTGGCCCGATGGACGACGGCACGCTGTGCGATCTGGCCACGCTCATCTACTGCGTGGCCGAGGTCGAGGGCATCGAGCGCATCCGCTTCACCACCTCGCATCCGCTCGAGTTCAACGACGCGCTGATCGAGGCCTATCGCGAGGTGCCGCAGCTGGCGAACTATCTGCACCTGCCGGTGCAGTCCGGCTCGGATCGCATTCTGGCGGCGATGAAGCGCGGCTACACCTCGCTCGAATTCAAACAGAAGATCCGCCGGCTGCGCGCCGTGCG
>JBDHQY010000226.1:0-5064 GCA_039807315.1 Steroidobacter sp.
GTGAACAAGGAAGGTCAGGTGTTCTGGAACCAGGGTCTGCTGCCGGACAACAATGCATTGCTCGAGCGTCTCAAGAGCTCGGCGCAGATGGTGCCGCAACCGGAGCTGCATATCCGCGCCGACCAGCAGACTCGCTATGAGTTCGTCGGTCGGGTGATTCTCGACGCGCAGCGCGCCGGCATCCAGAAGGTTGGTTTCATTACCGAACCGGGCGCGGTCGGCGGCTAGGCCGCCGCCAGCGCCGCAGTGTCGGTCAGACTGAGGTAACGTTTCATGGCAATGAGTGTAGGCGGCAGCAGCGAAGGCGAGCCGATGATGGAGATCAACACGACGCCGTTGATCGACGTCATGTTGGTGTTGCTGATCATGTTCATCATCACGCTGCCCGTGATGACGCACGCGGTGAAGCTGGATATGCCGCGTCCGAACAGCAATCCGCCGCCGCAGACGGACATCACCGAGCCGATTCGTCTGGACGTGGATTTCGACGGCACCATCATCTGGAACGGCAGTGTGGTGCAGCTGAGCGACCTGGAAGGCTACTTCCGCGTCGAAGCGGCGAAGGAACCACAACCCGAGCTGCACGTGCGTCCCGACCGGCGCGCCAACTACGATACCGTAGCCAAGGTGCTGGCGCTGGCCCAGCGTAATGGCATGCAGCGCATCGGTTTCGTCGGCAACGAACAGTTCTTGGAATAAGTTGCCTGCGGCGTTTGATCCGACGGGGTGAAACTTCTTCACCCCGTCATTCATTTAAGGGCATGTTCAGTTTCGGATCGCGAATATTCGTTTCGCCAGTATCCATCTATTTGGGAAGTGCTATGACCCGAGTCAGAAATATTGCGGCTGCATTGAGTGTTGCGCTTGGCATGGTCTCGACCACGGCAGTGATGCTGCCGGTGGCAGTACAAGCGGCAGATCAGCCGGCCAAACCGAAGATGAGCAAGGCGGTGGCCGTGCCGCTGCAGGCGGCGCAGAAGGCGATGCAGGCCAAGCAGTGGGATGCCGCGCTGGCCGAGCTGAAGAAAGCCCAGGCAGTCGAGAAGCGCACCGCAGCCGAGGATTATCAGATCGACGAGTTCCTCGGTTACATCCTGGTGCAGCAGAAAAAGTACGCGCAGGCGGCCTCCGTGTTCGAGCGCATGCTGAATTCCGGCCTGGTGCCCGCAGACCAGTTGGACGATCGCACCAAGGCCGTGGCGCAGATGTACTTCCAGGAGAAGGAGTACAAGAAGGCAGCCGACTGGTCCAAGAAGTGGCTGGACAAGCACCCCAACAACGAAGACATGGGCGTGCTGCTGGGCCAGTCCTACTACCTGCTCAAGGACTACAAGAGCGCTGCTAGCGTCATGTCCAACGTGGTGAACAATGCCGAGAAGGCCGGGCAGACACCGAAGGAGAACTACATCCAGATCGTGCTGAGCTCGCAGTTCAACCTGGACAACAAGGATGGCGTGGCGGACGCACTGAAGAAGATGGTCCGCTACTATCCCAAGGAAGAATACTGGGAGAATCTCACCGACATCTACCGCCGCAAGGCCAGCGGTGATCGCATGACGCTGGGTTACTACCGGCTGATGAACGAGGTGGGCGTGCTGAAGGACAAGGGCGACTACGTCGAGTCGGCGCAGCTGGCCATCGAAGCCGGCGTTCCCGGTGAAGCCCAGCAGCTCATGGAGAAGGGCATTGCCAGCGGTGTGCTGAAGAGCACCGACAAGACCGAGCAGGGGCGCTATGACCGTCTGCTGTCCGCTGCCCAGAAGCAGGCCGCCGCCGACCGTGCTTCGCTGGCGCAGCAGGCGAGAGAAGCCGAGAAAGCCCCCAAGGGCCAGGCCAGTGTCGGATTGGGTCAGGCCTACCTGAGCTACGGCATGTACGACGAGGCGATCACCGCCCTGCAGAACGGCATCAAGAAGGGCGATGTTACCGATCTCGACGAGGCGCAGATCAGCCTGGGTCAGGCCTACCTGAAGAAAGGCCAGAAGGACCAGGCGCGCCAGGCGTTCAAGGCCGTCAAGCCCGAGAGCAAGTGGACCGATCTGGCCACCCTATGGACGCTGCGCAGCCAGAGCGCCTGATCGGCAACGACTGTTGTCACGACAGAAGTGATCGAAAAGCCCGGCTCCTGCCGGGCTTTTCGTTTTGGGACCAGGCGCCGGCCCGATAGAATGCCCGGACCGGTCTTGCCATCGAAGTATCACCCGTGAGCCAGTTCAAAGGCATTCCCATCGTTCCCAGCAGCACCGCCGACCATGCGCCAGCGGCCGTCGTGGCAGCTGTTCCGCGGACCCGAAGCGGCGAGAAATATCGGACCCAGCAAGGCTTTTCCGCGATCAAGGACGGCATCAAGGCTGCGCACGGCGCGGATCCGCTGCTCCTGGGCCGCAAGCCGCAGTGGCTGCGGGCGCAGATGCCGGCCGGTTCCGGATTCGACGCCGTACGCTCCCTGGTGAAGGAGCACCGGCTTGCCACCGTCTGCGAGGAAGCCAAATGTCCGAACATCGGTGAGTGCTGGAATGCCGGTACCGCCACCCTGATGCTGATGGGTGCGGTATGCACGCGAGCCTGCCGTTTCTGCTCGGTGGACACGGGCAATCCCCACGGCTGGCTGGATCGCGATGAGCCGGCCAATAGCGCCCGTACGGTGCAGTTGCTGCGTTTGAAGTACGTGGTGCTGACCTCGGTCAATCGCGACGATCTCGCCGACGGTGGCGCTGCGCATTTCGCCGCCTGCGTTCGCGAGATCAAGCAGCTCAATCCGGGCACCGCGGTCGAGGCGCTGACGCCGGACTTCCAGGGGCATCTGTCCGATGTGGAGACGGTGGTGGCGAGCGGGCTCGATGTGTTCGCGCAGAATGTCGAGACGGTGCGTCGCCTTACCCATCCGGTGCGTGATCCCCGCGCTGGCTACGAGCAGACGCTGAAAGTGCTGGCGCACGCCAAGCAGTTCCGTCCCGAAGTGCTGACCAAGACCAGCCTGATGCTGGGCCTGGGCGAGAGCGACGCGGAGATCGCCGAGGCGATGGCTGACATCCGTGCTGCCGGCGTGGATATCCTGACGCTCGGCCAGTACCTGCGGCCGACTCCCAACCATCTGCCCATCGAGCGCTGGGTGACGCCGCAGGAATTCGAGGCGTATCGTGAGCAGGCGCTGGCCAAGGGTTTCCTCGAGTGCGTTTCCGGCCCCCTGGTGCGCTCGAGCTATCGAGCCGAGCGTGCGCTGGAGCGCAACAACGCGGGGCTGCGACGCAGTTGAGCCCCCGTCTTCGTTGGCTGGGTCACGTCGATTACGAGCCGACGTGGCGCGCCATGCAGGCGTTCACCGAGAGTCGCAGCAGCGAAACCCCCGACGAAATCTGGTTCCTGGAACATCCGCCGGTGTTCACGCTCGGCATGAACGCCAAGCCCGAGCATGTGCTGGCGCCGCGTGACATCCCGGTCGTGCAGATCGATCGTGGCGGTCAGGTGACGTATCACGGGCCCGGGCAGCTGGTGGTGTACCCACTGCTCGACGTGCGGCGCTCGTCGCTGGGCGTGCGCCAACTGGTTGTGGCGTTGGAAAACGCGGTCATCGCCATGGTCGCACGGTGGGGCGTATCGGCAATCGGTCGTCGCGACGCGCCGGGTATCTACGTCGACGGCCGCAAGCTGGCCAGTATCGGCTTGCGGATACGCCGGGGTTGCAGTTATCACGGCTTGGCCCTCAATGTCGCGATGGACCTGGAGCCGTTTCAGCGGATCAATCCCTGTGGTTTCCGTGGACTGGAAGTGGTCGACCTGCAGTCGTTGGGAGTGACGGCGGCGTCGGTGGAATCGGTAGCGCAAACTTTCGCTCCGCATCTGCTGCGGGCGTTGTCGCTGCCGGCCGAGGCCGGCTGGCTTGCCTGATGCCCGCTTGGCTCGGTCGATCCACCGATCGCTCGAGCAATCCTAGAGAACGATCAAGATTTTTTCGCAGGACGTCAGTTCGCGATACAGCGCGTCGAGCTGCTCCTTGCTTTGCGCGTGCAGGGTACAGGTGAGGCTCAGGTAATTGCCATCCTTGCTCGGCCGCTCCTCGATGCGTGACGCATCGATGTCGCCGGTGTGCTTCTGCACGATGCCCAGCACCAGACTGCGGAAGTCGTCGGTGCGGCGACCCAGCACCTTGAGCGGAAAATCGCAGGGAAATTCGAACAGCGTGTCGCGGTCGGACATGGGGATTACAGTGCCGGCGTTGCGGCGAGTCGGGCTCTGGATTCGGCAAAGGCCGCGCTCAGCTGGCGCCACCTTGGACCGGGCTTACCGTCGCCGATGGGTTGATCGTCGATGCGCGTGATCGGCAGCACGTCGCGGGTCGCAGCGGTAAGCCAGACCTCGTCGGCTGCGCGCATCTCCGCCACGCTTACCCGACGTACCTCGACGGGTATCGATCCGGCTGCGAGCTCGATAGCAGCGTCGCGCGTCGTGCCGGGAAGAATGCGATGACTATCGGGCGGTGTTGCGGCGACCCCGTTGCTGACCACGAAGAGGCTGGTGGACGATCCTTCCAGCACCTCGCCGTCGCGCACGATGATGGCTTCCTGCGCACCCGCGTCGAGTGCCTGCTGTTTCATCAGCACGTTGGCGAGCAGGGCGGTGGACTTGATGTCGCAGCGTCCCCAGCGGAAATCCTCGACCGTGATGGCGGCCAGGCCGTTTTCCCGCAGTTGTGGCGTCAGTGTCGGCAGCTGCGAGGCGAGCGCGAACACCGTCGGCGGCACATCTTGCGGAAAATTGTGATTGCGCGCGAACTCCATACCGCGCGTGACCTGGACGTATACGTACATGCTGCCGCCGTCGTTACGCCGGATCAGCTCCTGCAGAATGGCGAGCCATTGCTCGTGCGGGTGCGGGGATGCCAGCCGGATCTCATGCAGGCTGTGCGCCAGGCGGTCGAAGTGCTCCCGGAAGCGGAACATGCGGCCGTCGAAAACCGGCAGCACTTCGTACACGCTGTCCGCGAACAGGAATCCGCGGTCCAGCGGCGAGATTCTCGCTTGCGCCAGCGGCAGGTATTCACCGTTCAGGTAGCAGATGGGCAGC
>JBDHQY010000227.1:0-5054 GCA_039807315.1 Steroidobacter sp.
CATCGAAGGTCGCGCCACCCCAGCATTCGACCGAGAACAGGTTGGGCAGCAGGCTCGCGTAATACGGCGCGATGGCCAGCATGTCGTATGTACGAAAACGCGTCGCCAGCAGTGACTGATGCGCGTCACGCATGGTCGTGTCGGTCAGCAACACCTGCTGCTGCTCGAGCATCCAGGCGGCGAATTTCTCCGGTCCGAGCTGGTCCAGCTTCTGCTTCGTGCCCGGCTGCGGCGGCGGCAAGGCCACTTTCGGCAGCCTGGGATTGACCAGGCGCGCCGGACGCTGGCGATTCCTGGTTTCGGGATTGCCATTCACCACCACGTCGCCGATGAAGTTCAGCAATCGCGTCGCGCGATCGCGCTTGCGCGGGAAGCGGAACAATTCCGGCGTCTCGTCGATGAACTTGGTGGTGTACTGCGCCGAGGCGAACAGCGGGTGCATGATCAGCTGGTCGAGGAAGCGCAGGTTCGTCACCACGCCACGCACCCGGAACTCCCACAGCGCCCGATGCATGCGCGCAATGGTCTCTCGCGGCGTCGGCGACCAGGCCGTGACCTTCACCAGCAGCGAGTCGTAGGAGCGCGTGATGATGGCTCCCGAATACGCCGTGCCGGCGTCCAGGCGGATACCGAAGCCGGCGGGACTGCGGTAGGCCGTGATCCTGCCGTAGTCGGGCGTGAAATTGTTCTCCGGGTCCTCGGTCGTCACCCGGCACTGCATGGCGTAGCCGTTGAGGCGGATGTCCTCCTGCTTCGGCACGCCACTGTCCGGCTCGCCGATCGCCGCGCCCTCGGCGATGCGGATCTGCGCGCGCACGATATCGATGCCGGTCACCGCCTCGGTGACCGTGTGCTCGACCTGCACGCGTGGATTGACCTCGATGAAGTAGAACTTGCCGCTGTCGGCATCCTGCAGGAACTCGACCGTACCGGCATTCAGATAGCCGACAGCTCGGCCGATCTTCAGCGCTTCCTCGCACAGCTCGCTGCGCTGCGCGTCGGTGAAGAACGTTGCCGGAGCGCGCTCGACCACTTTCTGGTTGCGTCGCTGGACAGTGCAGTCGCGCTCGAACAGATGCACCAGGTTGCCGTGGCTGTCACCGAGCAACTGCACTTCGATGTGGCGCGCCCGGCGCACGAGTTTCTCCAGATAGACTTCGTCGTTGCCGAATGCGGCTTTGGCCTCACGCCGCGCCGTAGCGACCATCTCCTTCAGCTCGCTCTCGCGCTCGACGATGCGCATCCCACGGCCGCCGCCGCCCCAGCTCGCCTTGAGCATCACCGGGAACCCCACTTCGCGCGCCAGGCGAACGATCTCCGCGTCGTCGCGCGGCAACGGCGGTGTCGCCGGCATCACGGGCACACCGGCTGAAACGGCCAGATTGCGCGCCATCACCTTGTTGCCGAGCCGACGCATGATCTGCGGCGTCGGCCCGACGAAGATCAGCTGCGCGGCGGCACAGGCTTCGGCGAACTCGGGATTCTCCGACAGAAAGCCATAGCCGGGATGGATCGCATCGACCTGCGCAGTCCTGGCGATGCGCACGATGTCGGCGATGTCCAGGTACGCCTCGACCGGGCTCTTGCCGGCACCGACCAGGTAGCTCTCGTCCGCCTTCATCCGGTGCAGCGAGAACCGATCCTCCTGCGAGTAGACGGCAACGGTGCGGATGCCGAGCTCGGCGGCGGCACGCATGACGCGAATGGCGATTTCGCCGCGATTGGCGATGAGCAGGCTGGCGATGCGGCGGGGACGCGCGGCGTGGATCATGGGCTTTGAGACTCGAGCAGCTGAACGGATCTCGGCAGGCGCCCCGCCGTTGCATCCGGCAGCAGTAAGCCTGCCTGTGCGGCCCTGGGAACCAGTGACGCTACAGGCAGTGGGCAGCGCAGCGAGAGGATTCGATCATAGCTACGCAGCCGGCCCGGCGAGAGCGCCTGCCGCTTATCGAGTTATCGTTTTGAGCAATGAGACCCGCGTGCACGAACATCGCAGGCTACGCCATGGACGTTGCTGAATCGCGATGCTTCCAGAATGGAGCTCGAAGCCGCCGCAATGCGCATCCCAGCGCAAACTCCTACCGGACCGACTGGCGGCGCGAGTCGTTGCGAAAGGAGCCGGTGGCGAGTTGCTCGTATTCCTTGTCCATGATCACCACGCAATCGCGACCGCGCGCCTTGGCCTCGTAGAGCGCCTCGTCGGCAAGCTGGATGAAACCGAAATAGCTGCGCCCGGCGACCGGCTCGACACAGGCTGCGCCGACGCTCACCGTCAGGCGCCGTGCTGCGGCCGGCGAGGCCAGGTGCTCGATCGCCAGCGCCTCGATACCAGCCTGGATGCGCCGTGCCACTTCTTCGACGTGGTCGCGCCGCGCGTCGTACAGAACGATAGCGAACTCCTCGCCACCGTAGCGGGCCGTAACATCCAGCGAGCGT
This sequence comes from Steroidobacter sp., assembly GCA_039807315.1. Lineage (GTDB taxonomy): Bacteria > Pseudomonadota > Gammaproteobacteria > Steroidobacterales > Steroidobacteraceae > Steroidobacter. The sequence continues at coordinate 2,437 of JBDHQY010000227.1, forward strand.
CGCGCGCTGCGGGTGAGACACCACGCCACCTGCCGCAGGCACTCGTCGCCCGCCTGGTGGCCGTAGTGATCGTTGTAGGCCTTGAAGTGGTCGATGTCGACGAGCATCAGCGCTAGCGGAACCCTGTCACGTACCGCCTGCGGCCAGATGCGGTCGATGTGCTCGTCGAACACGCGGCGGTTGTGGATGCCGGTCAGGCCATCGCGGCTCGCCATTTCGATCAGCAGCCACTCCTCCAGGAAATTGGTGCGGTTGGCGTGTTCCAGCGAATAGCACACCATGGCGCAGATGACGTTGGCCGAGACCAGCATGCCGGCATCGAGCAGGATCTGCTCCAGGCCCAGCCCGGCAACTGCGGCCACGATCACGTAGAAGAGCAGCACCGCCAGCGCCGCGCCGAGCGCGGCGTAGAACAGCATGCCCAGCATGAAATACAGGAAGATCGTCATGACGATGACGGTCGAGATCAGATTCACACCGTGCGTCGCGGCGATCACATGCAGCCAGGCGACGCCGGCGCCGAACACCGGCGCGACGATCTGGCAGAGGCCGGCGTAGTAACGGTGATAAAGCGGCGAGCGCACCAGGAGCAGGCCCAGCACCAGAATCGGCGCCAGCATGGCCAACCGGATCTGGTCCATCAGCCGGCTCACTGCTGGCTCCAGCACCATGTGGGTCATGAGCGCGAAGCCGACGACGATGGCCAGCGCAATCCACAGATTGCGCCGGATCTGTGGCAGCGATTCGGCACGCAGCACGCGCCGGAAGCGTCGCTCCAGCTCCGGCTCGAACTTGAGGCCTGGAAAACCGTCCTGCAATTGCCGCGCATACGGCGACTCCACCGGCGTCCCCGTGGGGATGCGCAGATGAGGACTCGTCTGGCTGCTGGGATCGAAGAGCATGCGGCCGGGAGGGTGCTGCGCGCCGTCAGCTGAAAACCGTCAGCTTGCCCGGGCCCGGTGCCGCAGGTCCCGCGACCGGCGGCAACGCAGAGAAATCAGGAATGTCCAAGCGAAGCTTCCTCAGGCCCCTGCATCGCGACGGGCGATACTGCCCGCGCTTGTCGTTTCTACACGGTAGCGGGAAAGCGCCGACGTACACAAGCTCCGCAAATCAGCTGCGCCAGGACGTGCGCGGACACGCAGCACAGAGACCTGGCTCCAAGGAAGGTCTGATTTGCTCGTTCCTGGTCATTCCCGCGCAAGGGGGATCCATCCGAATCAGCGCGACGGACTGCCGCCCCGATCAGGTCGAGGGCGGGTTCTACGCGGAAGTGACGAGCAGATCAGACCCTCTCTGAAGACGGTTCGACTTCTCGTGCGGTACGGATCTGAGGCTAAGGATCCAACGACGGCTGGGCCGACTGACGACGATCGCGCGCATCCTTGATGAAGCGCCGCCACACATCATAGGCATCCCAGCCGCTGGCGGTTTCCGTAAGGTATGCGTCCGCCGCACGGGGCAGCTCGCTGAGCCGATCAGCGTTGGCGGCCGGTGCAACGGTCAGAACCTGGCTGGTCACGGAATTCGGAATGCTACTCATAAAAAATTCTTCCAGGCGCTTCGTCCCTGAATTCAGCTCGGCAGGCGGCCGCCGTCGCTGCACAATTTCCACTTGTGGGATTGGGTTGCGGATCGCGGCGCTCGAGCCGCCGATCCCTGATGGGACCGCACCCGGCAGGGCGAGGCATTCGCGCTGCGGACGGTCCGACACTCGAAAGTCACCGGCGGGCTCCTCGAAGTGCAACTGGCACTCTCTAAGGAGATCTGGCGTCACCGGCTCGAGCCCCATTCACGGCACACGGAACATGCCGTTGTCGTCGCAGGGGTCGCGGATTATGTCTTGAGTCGCGGCCGCTGTCGATGCCGCGATTGCGCCGCTGCTGGCGTCAGGCGGTGAAGTACTTCGCCAGGTACTGATCGAAGCCGAGCGTGTCGGCCCGTTCGATCGCCGTCTGCTCCTCGAGCGACTGCGCCGCCTGTGTCGCGAATTCCGCCAACCGTTGCTCGTTGGGCGGATACAGCTCCAGAAAATAATTCTTCTGCACGTTGGACATCCGTAGCGCCAATTGCGCGAAAGACTCGCCGGTCGAATGCAGTTCCTGCAGCGTGCGGGCCGACGGCGTCAGTGCCGGGTCGTGGATCTTCGCCTCCTGCAGCTCCAGCGCCGCCGTGTAGGGACGCTGCGGATCACCTTGATCCAGCAGCTCGCAGATGCCGCGCATCGAATCGATCAGCTCCAGTGCCCACGGACGCAACTCCAGCGCGCGTCCGTTACGGTTCAGTTGCAGGCCCGGTTCCCGGCCGCGGTGCGCCACCACGGCGTGATTGCCGTCCAGGGTGCCGTCCTCCGCGGTATCGATCGGCGGACTGTCCTTCAGCAGGCACAGCGCTGCGAAGGCTTCGAGAAAACGCAGCTTGTTCTGATTCACGCCCACCGGATCGAAGGCGCTGACGTCGAGCGCGCGAAACTCCACATACTCGACGCCGCCGCGCTGCAGTGCTTGGCTCGGAGGCTCGCCGGAACGCGCAACCCGCTTGGGCCGGATGTAGCTGTAGTACTCGTTTTCGATCTGCAGCAGGTTGGTATTGAGCTGGCGATATTCGCCATCTACCTT
>JBDHQY010000228.1:0-5024 GCA_039807315.1 Steroidobacter sp.
GCGTCACGCGCTGGACTCGATCAGCACCGGCGTGATGACGCTGGACATCAGGCAGCGAATCAACAAAGGCTGGGAACTCCTGCATTCCTGTGCAGAGCCTGCTCCAGGGATGCTCTGACTTACCCGTCACTCTCGCGTAAGCGGGAGTCCGTCCTGTTGCTTCAGATGGATTCCCCGCTTACGCGGGAACGAGCAAGTCAGGCCTTACCTGGCGTAGGCGAGGGTGGGTCCATTTCGCCGATGTGTTCTGGCGCGCTCGGCTGCGATGCAAGCGTGCGTCTGCGGTTGCAACCGCAGAGTCCGGGCGCTGCCAAACTTCATAGCCGTACCTGACTGCTCACTTCCAGCGTCCGGTGCGGCGGCACGCCGAAATGGATGGCGGCGAGCTGGCTGTTGCGACCCATGAAGGCGAACAGGCGCTTGCGCCACAGCGGCATGCCCGAACCGATGGTGAACACCGGATTCTCGCGGCCGACCACATAGACCGTCTGTTCCGGCTCGTAGGCGATGCCTTTCTCTTCGGCGGCGCGCAGAGCCGCCGTGACGTTCGGCGTTTCCATGAAGCCGTAGCGCGCTATCACGCGGCACAGGTTCGGCGCCATCGTCTGTACTTCGATGCGCTCCGGCGCCGGCACGAACGGAATTTCCGGTCGCACGAAGGTGAGCAGGAGATTTCGTTGATGCAGCACGCGGTTGAAACGCAGGTTGTTCAGCAACGCGCGCGGCATGCCGCCGGCTTCGCTCGCCAGATAGACCGCCGTGCCGGCCACGGTGTGCGGTGGATCCTTCTTGATCATGGCCAGGAAGTCGTGCACCGGCATCTGTTCCTTGGCGATCAGCCAGTTCAGCGTGCGCCGCCCTTCCTGCCAGGTGCTCATGAGTATGTACACCAGGATAGCCGCGCTCACCGGCAGCCAGCCGCCGTCGTCGAGCTTGAGCGTGTTCGACAGGAAGAACGCGAGCTCGGCGGCGACGATCAGCGAGAGCACCGCGGTGATGAGTCCGTAGTGCGGCGCCCGGCGTATCCGCAGCAGCATGATGACCAGGATGCCGTCGATCAACATGGTGCTGGAAATGGCGATGCCGTACGCGCCCGCCAGCGCGCTCGATGACTGGTATCCGAGCACCAGCGCCACCGTGCCGATGAACAGCACCCAATTCACCGTCGGCACGTACACCTGGCCGATCTCGGACTCCGAGGAATGCTCGATCCGCAGCCGCGGCAGATAGCCCAGGTTGAGCGCCTGGCGGGTGACCGAGAACACGCCGGAAATCACCGCCTGCGACGCGATCACGGTGGCCGAGGTGGCCAGCACGATCAGGAACGGCAGCAGCCAGCCCGGTGCCAGCCGGTAGAAGGGATTGGAGATCGCCGCCGGGTTCGACAGCAGCAGCGCGCCCTGGCCGAAATAGTTGAGCACCAGCGCCGGCAGCACGATGCAGAACCAGCCGCGCCGGATCGGCGAACGGCCGAAATGCCCCATGTCCGCGTACAGCGCTTCACCGCCGGTGATGGCGAGGAACACCGAGGCCAGCACCACGAAGCCGGCAAAGCCGTTTTCCATGAAGAAGCCGATGGCGTACGCCGGATTGATCGCGAACAGCACGCTCGGCGCGGTCACGATCCAGCGCAGGCCCAGCAGTCCCAGCGCCACCAGCCACAGCAGGGTAATCGGCCCGAACATGCGGCCCATCGCGCCGGTGCCGCGCTTCTGCATCATGAACAGGCTGGTGAGAATCAGCAGCGCGCCGGGCACGACGAAATGCTCCAGACGCGGCGTGGCGACCGTCAATCCTTCCATGGCGCTCAGTACGGAGATCGCCGGTGTGATGAAGCCATCGCCGAAGAAGAGCGCCGCGCCGAACAACCCGACGGCGCTCACCGGCGCCCACAGCTTCCAGTTGCGGCTTGCCGTCGACAGCAACGTGCTCAGCGCCAGCACGCCGCCTTCGCCGCGATTGTCGGCACGCAGCACGATGGTGACGTACTTGAGCGAGATCACCAGCAGCAGCGACCACAGGATCAACGACAACATGCCGAGCACGTTGGCTTCGTTCACCTCGATGCCGTGCGCGGGATTGAAGCACTCGCGCAGTGCGTACAACGGGCTGGTGCTGATGTCACCGAAGACAACGCCGAGCGCGGTGATGGTGAGCTTGCGGTTCGCGGCGGGCCGGTGGACGGCGTTCGCAGCGGCGATGGGATCGCTTGCGCCCATGATTCTTGTTGGGGGACTGCCGAAGAAAAAACGGCGCGTATTCTATGCCGGGTGCCGGCGACTGTCGCCCGCGAGAGCCGCAGCGTCGGTAAACGGCTGAATGGATGCCAGGCTCGGGCGGCTGCGACAGCCCTGCGATTCGATCATCTGCGGTTTGTCCGAAAGCGGCTCGCGCCTAGGAGGCGGCTTTCGCCATCCAGCCTGCCATGATGCCGCCGATGCTGGCGCCGAGCATGACGGTAAGCATCGCGTGGACCCAGTTCGCGCTGCCGGCGCCAAACTCGCTGGCGCCTTCGGCCACCAGCCGGCCGGTGAGGCCGGAGGAATCGAAATAGCTCGTCAAGGCGAAGGCCAGCGCAATGCCGGCGGCGATGCCGGGAATGACGAAGGCCAGCGTCCGGCGCCAGCTCCGCGACAGCAGCTGCAGATTGCTCTGCAGCTCCTGCTCGATCCGCCGGCGGGCAGCGGCGCGCTTCGCTTCGTCCACCGCTTCGATCCGGGAAAAGATTCGTGCGTCGAAGGCAGCATCGAGCGCCAGTGTCGGCAGCGCCTGACGCAGCTGCGTTTCCAGCTGCTCGAAATCGCCGAGCTGCCGCTGGCAGAGGGCGCACTGCGCCAGATGTGCTTCGAGCAGCGGGGCCTCGGCCGGATCCGGCTCGCCGTCCAGCCAGTCCTGCAGACGGTCGTTCCACTCCAGATGATGCTCTGACAGGTCGGGGCGCGGCTGCTTGTCTGCTGTCGTGGACATGAGTGACTACCTGGCGCTACGCCGGCTCGGCCTCGCGCGTCAGCTCGATTAAGCGCTTGCGTGCGCGGTGAAGCAAGGCTTTGACCGTGCCCAGCGGCAGCCCCAGGCTCGCCGCCGTCTGCTCGTAGGACTTGTCCTCCATGTAGAACAGCGTGACTGCCTGCCGGTAGCGTTCGGGCAGCAGCTCCAGCAGCTGGGTCACGCTGACCGTGGCGGAATCGTCCGGGTCCGGCGCGGCCAGCGCCGCCACTTCCGGGTTGTATTCGTCCTCATTGCCGTCCATCGACAGCATCGGCCGCTTCTTGCGCAGCTCCGACAGGCAGGCATTGCGGGAGATGGCGTAGATCCAGGTCGACAGCGACGCCTGCGCGGCATAGCCGGGCAGCGCGCGCCAGACCCGCAGGAAGATGTCCTGGGTCGTGTCCTCGGCCATGGCGTGATTGCGTAACATACTGAATGACAATCGAAAAACCTTATCCCGATAGCGCGGCAGCAGCAGCGCGAACGCCTCGCGATACTGCCTGACCTGCAGCAGCTCGTGGATGTCCGCGTCTGCCTGTGGAGCGGCCGCTGAGGTCATTGTGGTTTGGGACGTGCCGTTGCCGGAAAAGGTTGCGCCCGACGGCATCCCGCTGGATGCCCGGTCGGGCGAGTGGGCAAACTGTAGCAGGGCGTCTGCGCCGTTAGGGTTGCGTGAACCGCAATCCACCGGCCGCCAGCGGCTGTCTGCCGATAGCGGCGCGGCCGTCCGGTTGCGGGGTAGGAAGAAGCGCTGCAACCTTGAGAACGACCGCTGCGTCTGAAGCCCCGATCGGACGCACTTTGCGCCCTGCCGAGGTTAGCGACATGCTCCATGAACTCGTTCCGCTGGTGGCTCTCACGTTCAGTATCGGCCTGCCGATGGCGGCGGTGATCGTATGGGTGGTGCTGCGGTACCGGCGCCGGCGGCAATTGATCGAGCTGCATCATGCCGAGCGCATGGCGGCCATCGAGCGCGGCATGGAGATTCCGGCGCTGCCGATCGAGCTGCTCGACGGCGCCAGTCCGCGGCGTCGGCGCACTTCGCTGCTGCCGGGCCTGATCTGGTTCTTCGTCGGCTTGGCGGTGGTGATCGGGTCGAGAGCGGGCGACGAGGACATTCCGGTGTTCGGCGGCCTGATTCCGCTGGGCGTCGGTCTGGCCTATCTCATCTATTACTTTGCCGAAGGCCGCAAGCTTGAGCAACGACAGATAGAGAAGGATCTTGCAGACCGTTCCGATGCCGGACGCCAACTCAACGGGCCGCGTAGCACGGAAGCGTGAAGCACGATTGCGGCTCTGGCCTCACTCTCGATGTCGGCGCGCAGGGATTGCGCGAGCGTGATCGAGTGCCGAGATAGCGATTGTCGCCACTCTGCGTCGCTTGTCAGTGCCGACGCGGGATTGCAGACTGCGCCTCCCTCGAGGAGCCAGGCGTGGGCCGCTGCCAATGACCATCGAAACCCAAGACGATCTCGACGGCCTGCAGCGCATCGGCCGCATCGTCTCGCTGGTGCTGCAACGAATGTTGGACAGGATCGAGCCCGGCATGACCACAGCCGAGCTGGATGCTTTCGGGGCGCAGCTGCTGGATGAGCAAGGTGCGCGCTCGGCGCCACAGCTCACGTACAACTTCCCCGGAGCGACCTGCATCAGCATCAACGAAGAAGCGGCGCACGGCATCCCCGGCGCGCGCCGCATCGAAGCGGGCGACGTGGTCAATGTCGACGTGTCCGCGGAGCTCGACGGCTATTTCGCCGATACCGGCGGCACGCGAGTGGTGCCGCCCGCCAGCGATGTCGCGCTGCGCCTGTGCCATGCCACCAAGCTCGCCCTGGAGAACGCGATGCAGGAGGCGCGCGCCGGCGCCAGGATCAATCAGATCGGTAAGGCCATCGAGCGGGTCGCAAAGCAGCATCGCTTCCGCATCATCCGCAATCTCGGCAGCCACGGCGTGGGCCGGGCGCTGCACGAGGAGCCGGAACATATTGCCGGCTACTTCGTTGCCAATGACCGTCGCGTACTGCAGGAAGGGATGG
>JBDHQY010000229.1:0-4924 GCA_039807315.1 Steroidobacter sp.
CGCCGAGCTCGGCCTGCGGCTGTTCGAGCAAGGCTACGAGGCACACTACCTGCCACGCAGCTACGGCCGTGGCCTGATGCCGGAGACTTTCGTCGACTACAAGAAGCAGCGCTTCCGCTGGGCGTACGGCGCGATACAGATTCTGCGCAATCATGCCGACGCGCTGTTCTCGCGACACGACCAGCGGCTCACCCCGGGACAGCGCTATCACTTCGTGGCCGGTTGGCTGCCGTGGCTGGCGGACGGCCTGAACCTCATCTTCAATCTCGCGGCCCTGGCCTGGTCGGTGGGCATGATGGTGGCGCCGCACCGCATCGATCCGCCGCTGATGATGTTCTCGCTGCTGCCGCTGGCGCTGTTCACCTTCAAGCTGGTGAAGCTGGCGCATCTGTACGTGTCGCGGGTCGGTGCCAACATACGTCAGACCTTGGCCGCGGCGCTGGCCGGCCTGGCGCTGTCGCACACCGTCGGCCTGGCCGTGGTGAAAGGCATGCTCACACGCAACGAGCCCTTCTTCCGCACACCGAAGGGCACGCAGCCGCATGCGCTGGCACAAGGCATCGCCGGTGCCGCCCAGGAAACGCTGGTGCTGAGCCTGCTGCTGGTGGCGGCGTATTTCCTGACGCACATGGTGCAGGTCACGCCGACGGTGGCGCTCGGCATTCCCGAGGAGCTGCGCGGCCCGGACGTTTCGATCTGGGTGGCGGTGCTGCTGATCCAGGCGATTCCCTACGGCGCCGCGCTGCTGGTATCGCTGATCAGCGCACTATCGCTGCCGGCGCGCTGGCTCGGCCCATCGGCGGACAAGCGCGCCACGCTGAAAACGATGACGCAGCCGGAATAGGACGCGTCACTGCCGCACGGAGCCTGTTCCCGCCAGGCAGCCCGGGAGCCCACCCAAGAGGCCGGAGATGGCTTCACGACTGCGCGGGATGACGTTTTCCAATCTCGTGGATCAGCTCCGGTCAGCTTCGAGAAACATGGGGCAGCGACGCACGCCAATGCGTCGCGGTCATCAGGAATACCTCCGCAATCTACCTATTTGCCACGATTGATCGCACCGCAACAGGCATGGAGAATCGCCGCGCCACGGCGAATCGATCATGCCATCCAGCGCCCGCACCGTCCCACATCGTCCGCAGCCGCCCAGTCTGCGACGCGAGATCCTCGCCATCCTCGGCTTCAAGCTGCTGGCGCTGCTAGTGCTGTACTTCCTGTTCTTCGATCAGCGTCCCGAGATCACGCCGACGCGGATCGAGCAGCAACTGCTGCAGGCGCCGCACGGGAGTGGCAGGCCGTGATCGATCCGGAGGTCGTCAACCTCTCACGCCTGCAATTCGCGCTGACCGCGCTGTATCACTTCCTGTTCGTGCCGCTGACCCTGGGACTGTCGATCCTGATGGCCATCATGGAAAGCGTGTACGTGATGACCGGTCGCGCCGTCTGGCGCCGGATGACCAAATTCTGGGGCGTGCTGTTCGGCATCAACTTCGCCATGGGCGTGGCCACCGGCATCACCATGGAATTCCAGTTCGGCACCAATTGGGCCTACTACTCGCACTACGTCGGCGACATCTTCGGCGCGCCGCTGGCGCTCGAAGGCCTGATGGCGTTCTTCCTCGAATCGACCTTCGTCGGCCTGTTCTTCTTCGGCTGGCAGCGGCTGTCGCAGCTGCAGCACCTGGTGGTGACCTGGCTGGTGGCGATCGGCTCGAACTTCTCGGCGCTATGGATCCTGATCGCCAACGCCTGGATGCAGAATCCGGTGGGCGCGCGCTTCAACTACGAGACCATGCGCATGGAGGTCACTTCGTTCGCCGAGGTGATCTTCAATCCGGTGGCCCAGGCCAAGTTCGTGCACACGGTGAGCGCCGGCTACGTGACCGGGGCGATGTTCGTGCTGGCGATCAGCTCCTTCTATCTGCTGCATGGACGCAATCGGCCGTTGGCGCGCCGTTCGTTCGCGGTGGCCGCCAGTTTCGGCCTGGCTGCCGCGCTGTCGGTGGTCGTGCTCGGCGATGAAAGCGGCTACACCGCCACCGAGCATCAGAAGATGAAGATCGCCGCCATCGAGGCCATGTGGCACACCGAGCCGGCGCCTGCCGGCTTCACCCTCTTCGGGCTGCCGGACGTGGCAGCGCAGAAGACGCACGCCGAGATCAAGATCCCCTGGGCGCTGGGATTGATAGCGACGCGCTCCATCAGCACCGAAGTGCCTGGGATCATGAACCTGGTCGAGCACGCCGAGCAGCGCATCCGCAGCGGCCAGCAGGCGTACGCAGCCCTGCAGCGCCTGCGCGTCGACAAGCAGGACACGCAGGCGCGCGCACAGTTTGAACAGCATCAGGCCGACTTGGGCTATGCGCTGCTGCTGAAGCGCCACATCGCCGATCCGATCCAGGCCAGCGATACGGATGTCGAGCGTGCCGCCTGGTCCACCATCCCGAACGTGCCGGTGATGTTCTGGTCCTTCCGCATCATGGTCGGCCTCGGCTTCCTTTTCATTCTGCTGTTCGCCACCGCCTTCGTGGTGACCGCGCGGCGGCATATCGAGAAGCATCGTGGTCTGCTGCGGCTGGCGCTGTACTGCCTGCCGCTGCCCTGGCTGGCCGCCGAGCTCGGCTGGATCGTCGCCGAGTACGGTCGCCAGCCCTGGGTGATCGAGGGCGTGCTGCCGACCTTTCTCGGCGCCTCCTCGCTCAGCTCCGGCCAGGTCATGTTCAGCTTGATCGGCTTCGTGCTGTTCTACAGCACGCTGGCCGCCGTCGATGTCTTCCTGATGCTGCGCGTGGTGCGGCAGGGACCGGAGCACTGGTCGGGCCACGAAGGGGCGGGCTGATGCCGGAATACGAACTGCTGCGACTGATCTGGTGGGGATTGCTGGGGCTGCTGCTGATCGGCTTTGCGGTCACCGACGGCTACGACCTGGGCGTGGGCATGCTGTTCCGCTTCATCGGCCGCAGCGACCAGGAACGCCGCGCCTTCCTGGAGACCATCGAGCCGGTGTGGGAAGGCAACCAGGTGTGGTTCATTCTCGGCGGTGGCGCGATCTTCGCCGCCTGGCCGCCGCTGTACGCCGTTTCGTTCTCCGGTTTCTACGCGGCCATGTTCCTGATCCTGGCGGCGCTGATCCTGCGGCCGGTGGGCTTCGTGTTCCGCAACAAGCTCACGCATCCGGCCTGGCGCGAGTGCTGGGACTGGGCGCTGTTCGTCGCCGGCTTCGTGCCGGCACTGGTGTTCGGCGTGGCGTTCGGCAACTTCCTGCAAGGCGTGCCGTTTCGCTTCGACGAGACCCTGCGCGTGTTCTACCAAGGCTCGTTCCTGGCGCTGTTGAATCCGTTTGCGCTGCTGTGCGGCCTGGTCAGCATCGCCATGCTGGTGATGCACGGCGGAATCTACGCTGCGCTCAAGACGCATCCGCCGCTGTCGGAGCGTGCGGCAACCGCGGCACGAGTGGCCGCGGTCGGCTACATCGTGCTGTTCACCATTGCCGGCGTGCTGATCGCCAGCTCGGTCGAGGGCTATCGCATCGTCTCCGAAATCGATCCGAATGCGCCGTCCAATCCGCTGGGCAAGGCGGTGCTGGCCGGTAGCGGCGCCTGGCTCGACAACTATGGCCATCATCCGTGGATGTGGATCGCGCCCATCCTCGGCTATGGCGGCGCCATCGGCGCTTTCATACTGGCGCGCACGCAACCTCTCTGGGCCTTCCTCGCCAGCGGCCTGACCGCGGCCGCCACCATCTGTACGGCGGGATTCAGCGCCTTTCCCTTTCTGTTGCCCTCGTCGTTGTCCCCAGGCAGCAGCCTCACGGTGTGGGACGCGAGCAGCAGCCAGCTCACTCTATTCAGCATGCTGATCGCCACGGCCATCTTCATGCCGCTGATCCTCATCTACACCGGCTGGGTCTGGCGCGTGCTGCGCGGCAAGGTCTCGCTCGAGAACCTGCACAAGGGAGCCTACTGAATGTGGTACTTCTCCTGGGTCCTCGGTCTGGGCCTGGCCTGCGTCTTCGCCATCCTGAATGCGATGTGGCTGGAGCTGTACGAGAGCGACCAGGAACGCGACGACGGCTGAGCGTTGCCGGTTTCGAGATGGCGTCATTGCCGCGCAGGCGGGAGTCCATCGCGCTGATTCGGATGGACTCCCGCCTGCGCGGCAATGACGAGTAAATCAGGCCTCCCCAAGACAAAAAAGCCGGCCTTCTCGGCCGGCACAATTGCGGGGGGAGCTCATGATCCACGTGCACGCACTTGCGAACCATTGGCACAAAGGGCAGGTATGCGAGCCGCCCGCGCACTGCGGCGATACACCAAAGGGCAATTGCCGGCCACCTTAGCCCGGACGTACGATGGACCGTAGATCGCATCGGGACTAGAACCCGATACAGCTCAGGGCACGGACGGCCACGACTGGCAAACGCAAGATTTCCTTGGGGCAAGCGTCATGAAAATCCTCATCGTGGACGACCATCCGCTGTTCCGCGCCGGCTTTCACGCCGTGCTCGAACAGGGCCAGCTCGATGCTGCCGTGCTCAGCGTATCGTCGGTGCAGGAGGCGTTGCAGATCCTGCAGCGCGACCCGCAGATCGGGCTGGTGCTGCTGGACATCCATCTGCGCGGCGCCGACGGCTTCAGCGCGCTGCAGATCATCGGCGAGAAATTCCCCACCACCGCCTGCGTCATGATCTCGGGCGACGAGCAGGACGGCATCGCCGCGCGCGCAGTCGCAGCCGGCGCATCGGGTTTCATCCCCAAATCGTTCACCGCCGCAGAGATGGTGGCGGCGATCCAGCAGGTCATGGCCGGCGACATTTTCGTTCCGGCCAGCACGGCGACACCCGCGCCGGGTGAGACCGGCTCGCTGACGTTGCGCCAGCTGGAAGTCATCACCATGCTGGGCCGCGGCTGCAGCAACAAGGAGA
>JBDHQY010000230.1:0-4921 GCA_039807315.1 Steroidobacter sp.
GAGACTTCGCGGCCGCCTGACTCTGCGCAAGTATTTCCTCCGCTCCCAAACCTCGAGATTCAAGGCCGGTATGATACGGCAAGCCCTTGCGACCTGACGATTTGTAATCGCCATCCGATGCAGCCCGACACGTCCCCCGCCCGTTCCGAGAGCGTCAGCGCCACAGCCGATGTGCAGGCGTTGCTCGAGCAGCTTGCAGCCAGCAATGCCGGTGCCGCCGCGGTGGGTCGAGCCCGAGCCATTGCCGGCATCGTCGCCGGCCTCAGCGACGACGAGGACATTCACCGCGGCGCGACTTTGCTGCCGCTGCTCGAAGCCGGTGTGCTCGACGAGAGCCAGGCGCAAGGAGTCTTCGGCGCAACGGCGACCCGGATCGCCGGGGAGCTGCTGCGGATCGGCTCGCTCGGTGTCGCCGCTCCGAGACAGTCCGGGGCGTCTCTCAGCGCCGGCCAGGCCGAAGCTCTGCGCAAGATGCTGCTGGCCATCGTCACCGATCCGCGACTCGTCCTCATCAAGCTGGCCACGCAACTGAATCTGCTGCGCGAAAGCAGGGACGCACCGGAAGCCGAACGTCGGCGCATCGCGCAGGAGACCCGTGACATCTACGCCCCGCTCGCCAATCGCCTCGGCGTATGGCAGCTCAAATGGGAGCTGGAGGACTGGAGCTTCCGTTATCTAGAGCCCGATCACTACAAGCAGGTCGCCGGCTGGCTGGCGGCGAAGCGGGTGGATCGCGAGCGCTACATCGAGGAAGTGATCGCGCAGCTCAAGTCGGAACTGGCGCGCGCGCACATCCAGGCCGAAATCGCCGGACGGCCGAAACACATCTACAGCATCTGGCGCAAGATGCAGCGCAAGGGGTTGTCGTTCGACCAGCTCTACGACATCCGCGCGGTACGGCTATTGGTCGATTCGATCGCCGACTGCTACGCCGCGCTCGGCGTGGTTCACGGCCTGTGGCCGTATATTCCCGGCGAGTTCGACGACTACATCGCCACGCCGAAGGACAACCTGTACCGCTCGCTGCATACGGCGGTGATCGGCCCGGGAAAGCTGCCGCTGGAGATCCAGATCCGCACCCGGGAAATGCATCGGCACGCCGAGCTGGGCGTGGCGGCGCACTGGCAATACAAGGAAGGCGGCAAGCGCAACCCGGCCTACGAGCAGAAGATCGTGTGGCTGCGCCAGATCCTGGAACCGGCCGACAAGGACGCCGCGCAGAGTGAGAGCAGCGACGATTTCCTGGAGCGCGTGCGCTCGGAGATCTTCGAGGACCGCGTCTATACGCTGTCGCCCCGCGGCGAGGTGATCGAGCTGCCGCACGGCGCCACGCCGCTCGACTATGCCTATCACCTGCACACCGAGCTGGGGCATCGCTGCCGCGGCGCCAAGGTCAACGGCCGCATGGTGCCGCTCAACCAGCCGCTGGCCAATGGCGACCAGGTGGAGATCGTGACCGGCAAGCAGCTCAATCCCAGCCGCGATTGGCTGATACCGTCGCTGGGCTACCTGGTCTCGCAGCGCAATCGCAGCAAGGTGCGCGCCTGGTTCCGCAAGCAGGACCAGGAACAGAACCGGCAGCAGGGCCGGCAGATCCTGGAGCGCGAGCTGCAGCGGCTGGCGATTCACAGTGTCACGCTGGCCGAGCTGGTCGGCGAGTTCAAGCTCGACACGCCCGAGCAGCTGTACCTCGCCATCGGCGAGGGCGAAATCACGGTGGCGCAGATCACCGGCGCGATCCTGCGCCGGGCGCGGCCGCAGGAACTGCCCTCACCCGTGCCGCGCAAGCCGGTCGTGGCCACCAAGGAAACGGCCGGCATCACCATCGAAGGTGTCGGCGACCTGCTGTCGCACTTCGCGCGCTGCTGCGGCCCGGTGCCACCGGAGCCGATCGCCGGCTACATCACGCTCGGTCGCGGGGTGAGCATCCATCGCCAGGACTGCGCCAGTCTCAAGCGCTTGCAGAGCACGCATCCGGAGCGCCTGCTGGTGGTCGAATGGGGCACCGGCAGCGATCGCTCGTTTCCGGTCGAGGTCAATGTGCGCGCCTTCGATCGCCGCGGCCTGGTGCGCGACATCACCGGCGTACTGGCCGACTCCAAGATCAACATTCACGCCATGAACACCGTCACCAGCGAAACCGACGGCATCGCCGACATGAACCTCAAGATCACGGTGAGCGATCTGGAAGAGCTGTCGCGCGTACTGCGACGGATCCAGGGACTGGCGAACGTGTTGAGCGCACGCCGCCGGGCCTGAACCAACGCAATGCGGCAGCCACTCGATCGGCACGACCAAGTCTACGTGTCGGCAATACCTTGGCATCGGATAGATAGAGAAACTTCAGCGCCAAACGCCGCCCGATGCCAGGCACCGCTCGTGGCTGGGTATCGTTTTCAGAGAGAATTACGGTGCCAGGCGTCGTTCCGGGCGGGGCCGCACATTTCCAGGACCGCGCGTGAATACGTCCCTGTAGCGCTTGCTCACTCGGAACGTCCTGTTCCTCCTCTCATCCTGAAAATGTGCGGCCCCGCCCAAAACGACGCCCGAGATGTCGTGCCAACTTCTATTCCGGAATGTGCTCTCCGAGCGCCGCCGCACCAGAGGTCTCTGCGGTTGCGGTGAGGGTGGCTCGTTTCGGGAGCCTCAAAAACAGGGATGTATTCACGGGCGGTCCCGAAACGAGCCACCCTCACCGCAACCGCGCGCTGCCCATCGAAGCCGCCCTTGCAGAGCCACACCCAAGACCACGCTCTCAAAAGCAAGAGCCGCCTCTTAGCCGATCTCCCTGGTCCGCAAATCGGCAGACCGCCATGGAAACCCTCCACTGCCGGACGAGCGTCTAGCCCAAGCATGTCTCAGCCAATCGGAAAGCCGGTTCTGCTCTTCACAGAACCGGCCACCGACAAAGGGTTCAGCGATTGGGAAAATCGATGGCGATCTTGTCCGCGTTGAGCGCCGCCTCGTGCAGCGCTTCCGACAAGGTCGGATGGGCGTGCATGGTGCGCTGCAGATCCTCGGTGCTGGCCGAGTATTCCATCGCCAGCACGGCTTCGGCGATCAGCTCCCCGGCCATCGGCCCGATGATGTGGATGCCGAGGATCTCGTCGTCGTCCTTGGCCGAGACGACTTTGCAGAAGCCCTGCGCCGCTTCCATCGCCCGCGCGCGGCCGCTGGCGGCGAATGGGAACTGACCGACCTTGTAGGCACGACCGCCGGCCTTGACCTCTTCCTCGGTCTGCCCGACCCAAGCAATCTCCGGCGCGGTGTAGATGACCGACGGAATCGCCTTGTAGTTGACCTCGCCGTACTTGCCGGCGATCAGATCGGCGACCACCACGCCCTCTTCCTTGCCCTTGTGCGCCAGCATCGGCCCGCGCACCAGGTCACCCACCGCCCACACATTGGCCGCGGCGGTCCGGCATTCGTGATCGACCTTGACGAAGCCACGCTCGTCGACCTCCACGCCCGTGCCGGCGCCGAGCAGATCCTTGGTGTAGGGGCGGCGGCCGATGGCCACGATAACCTTGTCGACCTCGACGCTCTGCTCGCCCGTGGCATCGGTGTACTTGAGCGTGACGCCCTTCTTGGTCTTGTCGGCGCCGCTGACCTTGGCGCCCAGGCGGATGTCCAGCCCGAGCTTCTTGAAGTGCTTGAGCGCTTCCTTCGACACCGCGCCGTCGGCCATCGGCAGGAACGCATCGAGCGCCTCGAGCACCACGACTTCCGCGCCGAGCCGGCGCCAGACGCTGCCCAGTTCCAGGCCGATGACGCCGGCGCCGATCACGCCGAGCCGTTTCGGCACCGCGCTCAACTCGAGCGCGCCCCAGGAATCGATGATCTGCTCGCCGTCGAACGGCAGGCTCCTCAGCTCGGTCGGAACGGAGCCGGCGGCCAGTACGATGTGCTTGGCGCTGAGCTCTTCCTTCTTGCCGTCCTTCGAGGTGAACTCGACGCGGTTGCCCGGCAGGAGTTTGCCGTGGCCCTGCAGCCCGGTCACGCCCGCCGCCTTGAACAGCGCGGCGATGCCCACGGTCGACTGCTTGACGATGGTGGCGCGACGCTTCTGCATCGCCGCCAGGTCCAGTTCCACGTTGCCGACCTTCACGCCATGTACGCCGAACTCGTGCTGCGCGCGGTGATACAGCTCGGAGGATTCGAGCAGGGCCTTGGAGGGAATGCAGCCGGCGTTCAGACAGGTGCCGCCGAAGGCATAGCTGCCGTCCTTGTTCTGCCATTCATCGATGCAGGCGACTTTCAGCTTGTTCTGGCCGGCACGGATAGCACAGGGATATCCGGCGGGACCGCCGCCGATGACGATGACGTCGTACTGGGACATGGGAGCTCCAGGGAAAGGCGCCGGGCCTCGCGACCCGCGCGCTGGTTAGAAGAACCGGGCGACCGCTCCAGCATGAGCGTCCGGGCGGATTCGAGACAGGCCGGCCCCCGGCTGCCGGTCGGCCTGCCGGGGGCGCTCGCATCTTTATAATTACAGCTGCAGCAGCAGGCGCGCCGGATCCTCCAGCGCTTCCTTGATCGCCACCAGGAACTGCACCGACTCGCGGCCGTCGACGATGCGGTGATCGTAGGTCAGCGCCAGGTACATCATGGGGCGGATCTTGATCTCGCCGTTGACCACCATGGGGCGCTCCTGGACCTTGTGCATGCCGAGAATGCCGACTTGCGGCGGGTTCAAGATGGGCGTGGACATGAGCGAGCCGAACACGCCGCCGTTGGTGACGGTGAACGTGCCGCCAGTCAGCTCTTCCAGCGTGATCGTGCCTTCACGCGCCTTGGCGGCGTAGCCGGCAACTGCCGCTTCGATCTCCGCGAAGCTCATGTTCTCGGCGTTGCGCAGCACCGGCACCATCAGACCGCGATCGGTCGAGACCGCCACGCCGATGTCGTAGAACTCGTGGTA
>JBDHQY010000231.1:0-4910 GCA_039807315.1 Steroidobacter sp.
CAGCTGGTGACCGGCGCCCAGTCGATGAAACCGCCGCCGCTGGCATCGAACTGCAGTGTGGCGAACTCGCCCGGATCCTGGTCGATGAAGTCCGACAGGTCGGTGCCTATCAGCGTCGCGTCGGCGGCGCCGTCGCCGTTACTGTCGATCTCCAGCGTGAAGCGCAGGTTCGACAAGTGCTCGAAGGAGCGTTCCATGACGAAGCCGAATTCCAGCACCCGGTAACCGGCATAGAACGCCGGGTCGCCGCGCCGGAAACCGGTGGCCGCGATCGAGCCGTAGGTACCGCTGCGTTGCTCGCCGCCGAGCTTGGCCAGTGTGAACGCTTCGGCCCAGCCCAGCGCCGGCCCGAAGTTGCGGACCTTGACGCTGCGCAGGCCCCGCCCCGGCAGCACGGTCACGCTCGAAGCCGGGTCGACCACCGCGAGATAGCCGACGCGCAGCGAGTCGTCGCCGTCGTTGAACACGCACCAGCCATCCACCTCCGTCTGGCTCATGATGGCGTTGTCGAACACGCCCTGCTTCCAAGCGGCCTTGGGGTCGAAGCTGAGCGTGATCAGGACTTTCGCGCTGCCGTTGCCGTTCAGGCGCAGGGTCTTGGGACAGTTCACCTGCACACCCGGATAGGTCTGGTTCGGCACGTGCGTGACGGTGAAGTTGCGCCGCTTGCCGCTCAGGTCCTGCACCGTGACCTTCTGGTTGGCATGGATCGGAGTGAGCGGATTGAGGCGACCGAAGGAGATGCCGCCCGGTGAGGCATAGCTCGTCAGGGCCACCGCCCGATCGATCCGCAGCGCGCCGACGCCTTGCCGCGCCAGGGCGGTGTCGCCGGCGGAGTTCACGGTCGAGTTCTGCAGCAGCGCCTTGATCGCCGACTGGTTCAGACTCGGATACTTCTTGTGCAGCAAAGCCGCAGCACCCGCCGTGTGCGGCGCAGCCATCGACGTGCCCTGCAGTACCTCCGCGCCGGTGCCGGTGCCGACGCCAGTCGAGACGATCGCCAGACCCGGCGCGGACAGATCGGGCTTGAAGCCGGAGCCGCCGCTGCTCGGACCGCGCGAGGAGAAGTCCGTGATCTCATCGTCGTGGCTCGGATCGAGCGCTGCTTCCACCCTGGCGGTGACATCGCTGGCGCCGAGAAGCTTGCGTCCGTCGGTGGAGGAGATCATCAGGCCCGGAATCGTGACGCGCGCATCCAGCCCGCCCATGGCGATAGGTGCGATCCGCGTCGGATCGGCGCCGTCGTTGTAGACGATCACGGCCCGCGCACCCGCAGCCTGTGCGTTCAGATATTTGTCGACGAAGCCGCAGGTGCCGCGAATGATGAAGGCAAGATTGCCGCTCACCTGTGCAGCATTGCTCAGCGGCGCGCAGCCATCCGCCGGAACGGCGGGGATCAATGCCGCACTGATCGGGCCGGTCTGGGCGAAGGTCACCAGTCCCACGCCTTCGACGGATGCGTACGTGCCCTGCACCGAGGCCGGTGCGGTAACGGTGAACTTGCTGTAGAGACGTCCGCCCGGCGTATTCGCCGCGGTGGAAATCGCCGATGCGGCAACGCCCGGCGCGCCCGTGATGTACGGCGTGTTGCCTTCATTGCCGGCAGAGGTCGCGACGATGATGCCGACCGCGGCCGCGTTGTTGGTCGAGATGGCGGACGGATCGTCCGGCTCGCCCAGCGGCGAGCCCAGGCTCATGTTGATCACGTCCAGGTGATCGCTCATGTCGCCGTCGCCGTTCGGATCCATGGCCCACTCGATGGCGAGCGAGGTCAGATCGGTGCTGCCGCCGGCATCGCCGAACACTTTCAGCGCATACAGGGAGGCGCCGGGAGCGACGCCTGGGCCGATGATTCCAGGAACACCGACGCCCGCCGCGGTGCCGGCTACGTGCGAACCGTGACCGTTGCCGTCGAGCGGGTCGTCATCGGGAGCCGGTACCGAGTTCGGATCGTTGGCGTCGTAGGTGGCGCCCGCGAAATCGTGGCCGCCCTTGACCTTCGCGGTCGGGAAGGTACCCGGCTCGACGATATCCTTGTTGTTGCCGGCATAGTCGGCGGGATTGCCGCTGCCGCCGAAATTGGCATGGGTGTAATCGATGCCGGTGTCGATGATGCCGATCTTGACGCCTTCGCCCTTGCCCAAGGCAGCCCACACCTCCGGCGCGCCGATCCACGGTACGCTGTCGATGTTGTCCAGCTTGTGCAGCTCGACGCGGCCGACCGAGCGCACTCCCGGCAGCGCCCGCAGATGGGAGATGTCGGCAGGGTTCACTTTGACGCGAAAACCGTTCGCTGCGACCCGCTGCGAGGAAAGAATTTCGGCGCCCTGGGCCGCGATGGCGGATCGCATCCGCGCCTGCTGTGCCGATACCCTCGTGGCTTGCGCCTGCTGCTCGGCAGTCGATGCGAATTTGCCGCTCGAGCTGATGCGCGCGGCGTTGAGTTCGGCGACGGCTGGTTCGTCCAGGCGCACGAACACTTGTACGCGGTCTTGATCTTCGGTGACGTGCGTGCCGTGCAGCTTGAGCGAACGGCTGCGGTTGCCATGGCCGGCTCCGTCCTGCGCGCTGGCGAGCGACGCTCCAAGCAGTGTCGCTGCGGATAGCACCGCGATTGCCCATCGCAGCTTCGATGCTGAGTGATCCATTGGAAAATCCCCGAAGTTGTTTGGCGCCTGATGCGCTGTTTTCTTCGGGTCGGCTGCCTTCTCGAGCGCAGCGTCCAGCCCGCCTTCGAACTCGCGCATCTCCTATCGCGGAAGGCGCACGAGCCTTCCGCGCAACGAGCGCCAGCCGGTCTTGTTTGCCGCAACGATTGCACCGTCAACGCGGGAACTTCTTGCGGCTCGCGCTTGTCGATGGCGATCGACGCTACTCCTGCCGTTATATGAATTCAATCGCGCAAACCGACGTATGAACCGGTGTTTGCGAACGAGGGCGCGGACTGTTGTATACAGCTGCGCTTGGCTGGCGAGGCGCGCCGAGAGCAGATTGCGCTGACGGTTGCGTTACGCGAGCTCGCGCAGCCAGTCGCGTGGCCGCAGATAATCCGTATAGAGAAGCGCTTCCGGCGAGTTCGGCTGCGGCTGCCAATCGTACTCCCAGCGCACCAGCGGCGGCAGCGACATCAGGATGGATTCGGTGCGCCCGCCGGACTGCAGGCCGAAGGAAGTGCCCCGGTCGTATACCAGGTTGAATTCGACGTACCGTCCCCGGCGATACAGCTGGAACTGGCGCTCACGCTCGCCCCACGTCATGTCCTTGCGGCGTGCGACGATGGGCAGGTAGGCGTCGAGAAAATGGTCGCCGACGCTGCGCTGGTAGGCGAAGCAGCGCTCGAAGCCCCATGCGTTCCAGTCGTCGAAGAACAGTCCGCCGACACCGCGCGTCTCGTTGCGATGCTTCAGAAAAAAATACCGATCGCACCACTGCTTGTGCTGTCCGTACACATCATCGCCGAACGGCGCGCAGGCCTGCTGCGCCGTGCGGTGCCAGTGCAGCACGTCTTCGGCAAAGGGATAGTAAGGTGTGAGATCGAAGCCGCCGCCGAACCACCAGATGGATTTCTCCGCCGCCAGCGTCGAGAAGAAACGTACGTTGGCATGAGTGGTGGGCACATACGGATTCAGCGGATGAATCACCAGCGACACGCCCATGGCGACCCAGGAAGCTCCGGCCAGCTCGGGGCGCTGCGCCGTTGCCGAGGGCGGCAGCTTGGCTCCCATCACATGTGAGAAGTTGACGCCTGCCTGCTCGAAGACTGTGCCATCGCGCAGCACGCGCGTTTCGCCGCCGCCACCTTCGGCACGCTGCCAGTTGTCGCACCGGAACTTGGCGGTGCCGTCCGCGGCTTCGAGGCCGGCGCAGATTCGATCCTGCAGCTCGCGCAGATAAGCGAGAACCACATCGACGTTGGATGATGTTGCGCTCATGGGCGGCGGGCGTGCGCTACTTGTTTTTCTTGCCGGCGGCTTTTGCGGTCGCGGTCTTGGCGCGAGCGGATTTCGCCGTCGCCGTCTTTGCCGGAGCGGTTTTCGCTGTCGCGGTCTTTTTCGCAGCGGCCTTCACCGGTTTCTTCTGTGTGCTTGCGGCCGGTGTTTCTACTGTCTTCGCTGCCTTCTTCGCTCCGAAGCGTCCGCGCCGCACGGGTGCGGCGGCGAGCAGCTCCTTGCATTCGTCCAGCGTCAGCGTCTTGGGATCGCGCTCCTTGGGAATCTTTGCGTTCTTCACCCGATCGGTAATGTACGGGCCGTAGCGGCCGTTCAGCACCTGGATGCCGGCATCCGGGAAATCCAGGATGGTGCGGTTCGCATCGAACTCTTCCTTGGCCTGGATCAGCTCCAGCGCGCGCGGCAGCTCGACCGTGTAGGGATCGTCGTCCTTGATCGAGACGAATTTCTTGTCGCCGTACTGCACGTAGGGGCCGAAGCGGCCGATGGCCACCCTGATCGGCTTGCCGTCGGGCATGTGGCCAAGCGTGCGCGGCAGCTTGAACAGCTCGAGCGCTTCGGCCAGTACCAGCGAGTCCATGCGCTGATGCGGCCGCAGGCTGGCGAACTTGGGCTTTTCCTCGTCGTCCTTGGTGCCGAGCTGCACGAACGGACCGTACTTGCCATAGCGCACCGAGACCGGCTTGCCGGTCACCGGATCCTTGCCCAGCTCGCGCGCTTCGGACACGTCCTCGCGCGTCACGGACTTGTCGACCACGTCGACCTGATTCTTGAAATCCTTCCAGAAGCGGTCGAGCACCGGCACCCACTGCTCGCGGCCGTCGGCGATCTCATCCAGGTCGTCTTCCATCTTGGCGGTGAAGCCGTAGTCGACGTAGTGCTGGAAATTGCGGGTCAGGAAGCGGTTGACGATCTTGCCCAGGTCGGTCGGGAAGAAGCGCTTGTTGACGAGCTCGGCGT
>JBDHQY010000232.1:0-4900 GCA_039807315.1 Steroidobacter sp.
ACGACACCACGGTGCCGGTCACGCTGAGCGACGTGATCTATCACTGCCGGGCGGTGGCCAGGGGCCTGTACCGGCCGTTCCTGATGGCCGACATGCCGTTCATGACCTATTCCTCCAAGGAGCAGGCGCTGGAAAACGCGGTGCGCCTGATGCAGGAAGGCGGCGCCAAGATGGTCAAGCTGGAAGGCGGCGCGGGTCAGGTGGAGATCGTCGAATTCCTGGCGAGTCACGATATCGCGGTGTGCGCGCACCTGGGGCTGAAGCCGCAGTCGGTGCACAAGGTCGGCGGGTTTCGCGTGCAGGGTCGCCAGGAGGCGGCGGCCGAACAGATGATGCGCGATGCGCAGGCGCTGGAAGGCGCGGGCGCCGACATCGTTCTGCTGGAGTGCATTCCTTCCAAACTCGGCGCCGAGATCACTCGTGCGCTGCACGTGCCGGTGATCGGCATCGGCGCCGGCCCGGACACCGACGGCCAGATCCTGGTGCTGTACGACGTGCTCGACATCACCGTGGGCCGCAAGCCCAAGTTCTCCAAGAATTTCATGGAAGGGCACGGCAGCCCGCTCGAAGCGCTCAAGGCCTACACCGAAGCGGTCAAGGCGCGCACCTATCCGGCGCCCGAGCACTGCTTCTGAACCGCGCGTTTTTCGGCTCGATTTCTTCCAGCTCCGAACTTGAGTCACTGATCGCATGGAAACCCTGGTTCGCTCGAGCGAGTTGCGGCGGCGCGTGCAGCAATGGCGCGGTGCCGGCGAACGCATCGCTTTCGTTCCCACCATGGGCAACCTGCACGCCGGCCACGGCAACCTGGTGAAGCAGGCGGCGCTGCTGGCCGAGCGCGTCATCGTCAGCATCTTCGTCAATCCGCTGCAGTTCGGACCCAACGAGGACTTCGCGGCCTATCCGCGCACGCCGGATGAGGACTTCAAACTGCTGCAGTCGCTGCATGCCGATCTGCTGTTCACGCCGTCGGTCGAAGAGATGTATCCGCGCGGCCAGGTCGAAACGGCGCGGGTGCAGGTACCCGGG
Organism: Steroidobacter sp.; assembly: GCA_039807315.1. GTDB lineage: Bacteria > Pseudomonadota > Gammaproteobacteria > Steroidobacterales > Steroidobacteraceae > Steroidobacter. The sequence continues at coordinate 1,030 of JBDHQY010000232.1, forward strand.
CTGGATGAAATCCTGTGCGGCGCGTTCCGCCCGGGGCACTTCACCGGCGTGGCGACCATCGTCACCAAGCTGCTGAACCTGGTACAGCCGGACGTGGCGCTGTTCGGTGAGAAGGACTACCAGCAGCTGATGATCATCCGTCGCGCCGCGACCGACCTGTGCATGCCGATGGAGATCGTCGGCGTGGCGACCATGCGCGAGCCGGACGGGCTGGCGATGAGCTCGCGCAATCGCTATCTGTCGGCACAGGATCGCCAGGTCGCGCCGCAGATCTTTGCCGAGCTCGAGCGTGCGCGACAGGCAATCGAGTCCGGAGAGCGCGATTTCGCAGCACTGGAGCAAGCAGGTTTCGAGGCGTTGCAGCGCAGCGGCTTCCGGCCCGACTATTTTTCCATTTGCGATGCCGCGACACTGGGGCCGGCGGTTGCTGGCACGGAGCTGGTGGTTCTGACGGCGGCGCGTATCGGTCGCGCACGGTTGATAGACAACGTCAAAGCCGCGTCGCCGTCCTGACGGCGCAACTCGCGCAAACAGCGGCGGGATTGCATCCGATACGGGTGCACGGCGATCCATCGGCTCATTTGCGCCTACCTGAGCGCCGCGCGTACTTCGTAACCGCACTCGGCTCGAGCGCTCATCGGCAGAATCAACCTGGCAGCGCCCCGTGCTGTGCCAGCGCCCACTCGACATGCTCGCGCACCATGCTCGATGAATGTTCCAGGCGCGCCCGCAACGCAGCCACGACGTGACCCGATGTCGGTGCATTGCCGAGTGCGACCGCGATGTTCCGCAACCAGCATTCATGACCGATCCGCCGGATGGCGCTGCCTTCGGTGCGGGTGAGGAATTCCTCTTCGCTCCACGCGAACAGCTCGGTCAGTTGCGGCGCGTCCAGGCCATGACGCACGGCGAAATCCTTCTCCACCGCCAGCCGCGAAAACTTGTTCCAGGGGCAGATGAGCTGGCAGTCGTCGCAGCCGTAGATGCGATTGCCCATGGCCTTGCGGAACTCCGCCGGGATGGATTCGCGCAGCTCGATGGTCAGATAGGAAATGCAGCGCGTCGCATCGAGCTCGTAGGGCGCAACGATGGCCTGTGTCGGGCACACGTCGATGCAGGCATGGCATGAGCCGCAGTGGGCGCTGGCCGGCACATCCACCGGCAGCGGCAGGTCGGTGAGGATTTCGCCGAGAAAGAACCACGAGCCGGCGTGGCGATTGAGCAGGGTGGTGTGCTTGCCGATCCAGCCCAGGCCGGCGTCGCGGGCGAAGGCTTTTTCCAGGATCGGCGCGCTGTCGACGAAAGCCCGGTATTGCGTGCTGGCGCAGTGGTCGGAGATTTTCTCCGCCAGCTGCGCCAGTCGTCGACGCAGCAGCTTGTGATAGTCGCGCCCCAGCGCGTAGCGGGAAATGTAGCCGAGCTGCGCGTTGCCGAGCACGGACTCGGCGGGTTGCGCGTCGGGCGGCATGTAATCCATGCGCGCCGAAATCACCCGGATCGTACCCTGCACGAGCTCTTCCGGCCGTGCACGGCGGCGTCCATGTCGCGACATGTAGGACATCGTTCCGTGACGGCGCAGATCCAGCCAGCGCATCAGCCGTTCCTCGTCCTCTTCGATGCCGATGCTGGCAATGCCGATCTGTTGGAAGCCGAGTTCGCGGCCCCAGCTACGGATCAACTCGACCAGGGCGGCCGGATCGTCGTTGGCGATGAAGGGAGCGTCGGACATGAAGCGGAGGTGGCGCGCGGGACTTCAGTATACTTCGGCCATGCCCAGCCTGCCGTTGGCGGTCCACACCGCTGCACAAGTACGCGCTCTCGATCGTCATGCCATCGACGATCTGCACGTCGCGGGCTACGCATTGATGACCGCCGCCGGCGAAGCGGCGTTGACCGCCTTGCGCAGCTGCTGGCCGGCGGCGCAGCGCATCGTGGTGCTGTGCGGGCCGGGAAACAACGGCGGCGATGGCTATGTGCTCGCGCGCCTCGCGCAATCGCAACGCCTCTACGTGAGTGTCATCGCGCTGGGCGATCCGCAGTCGTTGCGGGGCGATGCGCGACAAGCGTGGCAGGACTTCCTCACGGCCGGCGGCACGACCCAGGAGTGGACCGACGATTGCCTGGAAGGCGCCGAAGTCGTGGTCGATGCCATCTTCGGCATCGGCCTGTCGCGGCCGCTCGATGCGAAGATGGCGGCGCGGATCCAGACGATCAACGATTGCGGCGCGCCGGTACTGGCGCTGGATATCCCGAGCGGGCTGGAGGCGGACAGCGGACGCATTCTCGGCGCGGCGGTGCATGCCGAGCGCACGCTGACCTTTCTCGGGCTGAAGCTGGGCTTCTACCTGGGCGAAGGGCCGAACTGCACCGGCATCGTCATGTTCGATCCGCTCGATCTGCCGCCGCACGAGCTTGCCAGCGTGGGTATGTCGGCGTTGCGGATCGGTGAAGACGCGCTCGCGCGCTTGCTGCCGCGGCGTCGGCGCACCACTCACAAGGGGCAGCAAGGTCATGTGCTGGTGATCGGCGGCGGCATCGGCATGGCCGGAGCCGCGCGCATGGCGGGTGAAGCTGCGTTGCGCGTGGGTGCCGGGGTGGTGATGATTGCGACTCGTCCCGAGAACGTTGCGACCATTACGGCGGGTCGTCCGGAACTGATCTGTCGCGGTATCGAAAGCGCCGAGCAGATCGAGTCCCTGCTGGACTGGGCCGAGGTGCTGGCCATCGGTCCCGGGCTGGGCCAGGAGCCGTGGGCCGCCATGATGGTCCGGGCCGCACTTCGTTGCGGCAAGCCTTCGGTGGTGGATGCCGACGCGCTGAATCTGCTTGCCCAGGTGCCATGCCGCAGCGAACGCTGGATTCTCACGCCGCATCCCGGTGAAGCGGGGCGCCTGCTGGGAATTTCTGCCGCCGAGGTGCAGGACGACCGGCTGGCCGCGGCCCGCGGGATCGTCGAGCGCTATGGCGGAATCGCGGTACTGAAAGGAGCGGGTACGCTGGTCGTGCAGCGGGATGCGTTGCCGTCGATCTGCGATCAGGGAAACCCCGGCATGGCGTCGCCGGGCATGGGTGACGTACTGACCGGCGTGATCGCCGGCATCACCGCGCAGACCGCGGATCTCGCTGGTGCCGCACGCGCCGGCGTTCTCGTTCATGCCATGGCCGGAGACATGGCGGCGCGGCGCGGTGAGCGCGGCCTGCTGGCCACCGATCTGTTCACCTACTTGCCGACGTGCGTCAATCCGACACAGCGAATCTGACCGTTGCCACCGCGGCGCAGATGCGGTCGCTGGGGCATGCGCTCGGGTGGGCGTTGCTCGCCGAGTCGGCGCAGCCGCTGGTGATTGCCATCCAGGGCGAGCTGGGTGCGGGAAAGACGACATTGGTGAGCGGCATCCTGAATGCCGTCGGCATCACCGGGCCAGTGCGCAGTCCGACCTACACGCTGATCGAGCCATACGAAGCGCGGGGCCGGCACTTCTTCCATCTCGACCTGTACCGCCTGGCCGATCCACAGGAAGTGGAGGCTCTGGGCCTTCGCGATCTGCTCACGGCGGATGCGATCCTGCTGGTCGAGTGGCCCGAGCGCGGCACCGGTGCATTGCCGCCTGCGGACCTGGCAGTTTCGATCCACTACCCCGCAGCCGCGCATGATGATTCGCGCCAGATGCTGCTGGCAGCGCAGGGGCCGGCCGGCGAGCGGCTGCTAGCTTCGCTGCTCAAGTGTGACGGCACACAAGATAAGTGACCTATCTCCATAATTTGCATTGAAATTATTCTGGGCATGGGGGTACATTACCGGCCCATGCGACGTGCTGCGCCCACCGCTCACCTCTGGGTCCGTTTCGCGACAGCGTTCATCCTGTGCTGC
>JBDHQY010000233.1:0-4895 GCA_039807315.1 Steroidobacter sp.
GTAGCCAGAGGAGGGCATGGACGGCGCTGATAGCGATCGCTGCGGCTGCCACAGCGGCAACGCCATGCGGCGATGTCAGCGCGACGCCGAAGACCGCGACGACTTGCGCGATCATCTGGATCGGTTGTATCGCTCCGCCAGGCACATGGAGTTCGCGCCCCCGGTGACGTCCGAAGCGCTCCATCGAGAAGTCCTGCAGATCGCGCGGGAGCAAGGAATTCAGGAAGACATGTACGTGCGCATCACGTTCTACCTCGGCGGCGATGGCTCCTGGCACAGCGAGAACGATATTCACTATCTGGTCAGCTGTCGCAGCATGCGCAGCGAGCTGGGGAGCAGACCGCCGGCCAAAGTTGGCGTAACGCGCTTCCGGCGCATTGACAGCGACGCCATGCCAGCCTACGTCAAGGCCGGTGCGAACTACCTCAATTCGCGTTACGCGATGCTCGATGTACGTGCTCGCGGATTCGATGACGCGCTGTTCCTGACGGCAGAGGGCGTAGTGGCCGAGGCAACCGGGTCGACGCTGTTCTTTTTCAAGGACGGTGCGATACACACGCCCAGTCTGGACTGCGACATTCTGCCGGGCATCACTCGGAATCGAATCATTCAACTGTGCGCTGCCAACGGCATTGAGGTTCACGAGCGCAAGATTCTTCCTGAGGAGCTGCAAAGTTTTGAAGGGGCAGTGCTCGCGGGAACGATGGTGGAACTAAGGCCGATATCCGTACTCGACTCGCATCAGTTGAACACGCGTACGCCACTCCACGGCAAGCTCGTCGAGCTGCTGAGTGATTACGCGTATCAACCGCATCCCAGCAAGAGCAGCGTCGCGTACCCATAAGCAAGGCAGCTCGTCGCCGCGGCGACGCCAGAACGGCCACTGAGGACATTCATGAAATTTTGGGTAATCCACGCGCAGGAACCGCCACCGCAACCGTCGCATATCGAGTCAAGGCGCCTTTGGCGCTCCAATACCATCGCGGAACTGCTCGCCCAGCGCGGGCACGACGTGGTCCGGTGGCGCTCGGGTTTCAGTCACTATGAAAAGCGCTACCTGGTCGAGGGCTCGCCGACGGCCACTTTCGAGCAACACGAGTTTCAGTATTTGTCCGGCCCAGCCTATTCCAAAAATATCGGGTTCGAACGGATTCGGCATCATGAGGCGATCGCACGGGACTTCGCCGAGCTGGCGCAGTCGCCGCACCAGCGTCCCGATCTGATCCATGTCTGCAATGTGCCGTTCGAACTCTGCGAGGAAGCGGTTCGATTCGGCAAACGCAACGATGTGCCTGTGGTCATCGACATTCGGGATCTGTGGCCCGATCTGTTCCTCGACATCATCCCGAGCGCGCTCAAGCCGTTGCGGATGTTGGCCAAGGTCGCCTTGCGCAGCAGCTATCGAAGCGCCGAGTACGCCATGCAACATGCCACGGCGATTTCCGGCATCACCGAACCCTTCGTCGAGTGGGGACTGCGTCTGGGGCGACGCAAGCGCGGCCCGGCAGACCGCGTCTTCCACATGAGCTACCCCGATTCGCATGCCGTCGACCACAGCTCTGGAATCGAAGCACTGAAGTCGAAGCTGCATCTTCAGGGGGGCGAGTTCATCGCCTGCTACTTCGGCAACATCGGCCATCAGTCCGATTTCGAAACGCTGCTTGAGGCCGCCGGGTTGCTCACGGATTTCGCGCCAGCGCGGATCATCATCTGTGGCGATGGCCCGCGGCTGGCCGCCCTGAAGCAGAAGGCCAGGAACCTGCGCAATCTGATTTTCCCGGGTTGGCTGCAGTCGCACGAGATTCATCAGCTCATGCGCATCGCCGCGATAGGCATACTGCCGTTCAAGGAGCGGGACAACTACACGCTCAACATGCCGAACAAGTTCTCGGAGTATCTCTCGGGCGGTCTGGCCATCGCATGCGGCGTGCGTGGCGAGATGAGCAAACTCGTCACTGCCTGGAACTGCGGCTTCAACTATCCCACCGGAAACGCCAAGTCGCTTGCCGATAGCATCAGAACACTTGGGATGTCGCCGGACGCGGTGGCGGGGATGAAGGCCAGATCCCGAGATCTGTTCAATGCGGAGTTCAACTACGCAACGGTCTATGGCGCACTCTGCGACTATCTCGAAGGGCTCGCCGCCGGCGCCCGGAAGAAGGACTGAAATTGAACGCCATCTGGTACGTCGTCAGGGCGCTGCTGCAGCGCGGCCCAGGATTCATCTTCCTCTATGCGAAGGAATCGCTGGCGTTCGATCTAGCCCACGGAACGAACACGCACCTGCGCGTACCCAAGCAAGACCGATCCGATGCGAGCAAGGAGTACCGGGACGGCGTCTTGTACGTGGCCTCGCTCACCAGCGTGGTCCGTCAGACGCTGGCGCTCACCGAAAAAATTCTCGGCCGCGCACGATTCCGGCAGGCGCAGTTTTTCGACCTCGGATGCGGAAAAGGCAAGGCGCTGCTTGTTTATGCGATGCAGTACGGCTACGTAGCGGAGCAGGGCGCTGTGGGAATCGAGTATGACCCGAGCCTAAGCGACACGGCGCGCAAGAACATCGACATCTTCAAACCTGCCAGGAACAAGGTGAGCGTAGTCTGCGGTTCCGCGCTCGAAGTCGAGCGGCATATTCGGGCCGACACGCTGATTGTCTATCTATACAACCCTTTTCAAGGCGATACTCTCAAGGGAGTGCTGACGAGACTCAGTCGCTATCCGCACGTTCTCATCTATGTCGATCCGGCAGAGCAGGGAACACTCGCGGAGTTCGGCTACAACATCGAGCGCTTCCAGCAGGGCAAGCACCATGCCAATACTTGGCTGGTGGCGACCAACCCTGCGTTACGCGAACAAAGCGGCGTGCGCCAATAGAGCAGGCGAATGATAGGAAGGCTCGCACCTCAGAACTTGCGTCAAGAATCTACATGCAGAAATTCCTAAAGCGAAGCATCGATCTGTTGATAGCCGTGCCCCTCAGCATCCTGCTGGCGCCACTGCTGCTGCTGATCGCCGCTATGATCAGGATCGAGAGCAAGGGGCCGGCGCTGTTCGTTCAAGGCAGATTGGGACTGGCTGGCAAAGTCTTCCCCATGTACAAGTTCAGGACGATGGTCCAGAACGCCGAGAGCATGGGCACTGGACTGTTCAGCTATGAGAACGACCCGCGCATCACGCGCGTTGGACGGCTCCTTCGGCAGACCAGCCTGGACGAGTTGCCGCAGCTGCTGAATGTCATGAAAGGGGAAATGTCCATCGTCGGCCCACGCCCTCCCGTGACCTACGAGTTGGGCAATTACGAGGAGTTTTCGCTCGATCTCAAGCGACGTTTCGAAGTAAAGCCGGGCATTACCGGGCTGGCGCAGATCAGCGGGCGAAACGATCTGAACTGGGATCAAAAACTGGTCTTCGACCTCGAATACATCGGCAAACTCAGGAAATACGGGGTCATCTTCGACCTCTACTTGATCATCCGTACCGCGTGGACGGTGCTTTCCATGCGTAACGTCATCGAGAAACCCTCAAGCTAATCATGAATCACCTGGAAGCAGAACAGTACGCGGCATCGTTCGGCGATGCGTTCTATCTTTTCGATGAGCAGCGGTTCCTAGCGAACTACGACTCGCTGTTGTCGGCATTCAGAAGCCGCTACGCCAACACGCATATTGCCTACTCATACAAGACCAACTACACCCCGACGATCTGCCACAAAGTCGATGCGCTCGGCGGGTACGCGGAGGTTGTCTCGTCAATGGAGTACGCCCTGGCGAAGCGCGTGGGCGTTTGCGCCGAGCGAATCGTGTACAACGGTCCAATGAAATCCGCGGAGTCCTTCCGTGAGGCGTTGACCGGTGGCAGCATAGTGAACCTCGACTCGGATCGGGACCTGCGGCTGCTCTTGGAAGCCGCGCAACAGCACTCCGGGCCACCGGGTCGTGTGGGCATACGCTGTAACTTCCCGCTCGAAGGGTATGCCGACTCTCGTTTCGGTTTCGACGTCGAGGGGGCAGCGTTTCATCGGGCGGTGGACTCGGTGAAGAGCCTCAAGAACGTGCGTCTTGCCGGTCTGCACTGCCACTTTCCGGATCGTGAGTTGCGCTCCTTCTCAGCGCGAACCAAAATGATTGTCGAAGTCGCGCAACGCACCTTTGACCGTCCGCCACAGTTCATCAGTGTTGGCGGCGGCTTCTTTGGGCGGATGCCGCAGTCCATGAAAGCTCGGTATCCGGACGGCGTGCCGACTTACGAGGACTACGGCAGTACGGTTGGAGACATTCTGGCCGCTACGTACGGTCGAGATGGTGCGCCCATCCTGTTTATCGAGCCGGGCACGTCCGTCGTCGCGGATACTTTCAGCTTCGTCGCCAGAGTGGTCGACATCAAACGCGTACGATCGAGAAACCTGGCCTGCATCGCCGGCAGCATGTTCAACGTAAGCCCTTACGCTCGATCGCAGAATCTGCCGATCGCCGTTCTGCGCAACTCGTCCCTGGAGTCGCAAGTGTCCGCCACGGAAACCTGCGACGTGGTCGGCTACACCTGCATCGAGAATGACGTCCTGCGTAAAGCACTGCCCGGACCGCTCGGGGTCGGCGACTTCGTCGAGTTCAGCAACGTCGGCTCCTATTCCGTGGTGATGAAGCCTCCGTTCATTCTGCCGAGCGTTCCTATCATCATGCGCAGCGCGAGCGGCGAGCACCGAATGATCAAGGCTGCGGAATCCAACGAGTACATCTTCCAGAATTTCACCTTCGCACCGTGGAACTGATACTGATCACAAACGACGCTCCTCGGGCCCTGGCTGCGCAGAACGCCGGGGTCGACTATGTCATGATCGACTTGGAAATCAATGGGAAAGAGGCGCGTCAGGGGCACCTCAACACAGTGATCTCCCG
>JBDHQY010000234.1:0-4886 GCA_039807315.1 Steroidobacter sp.
GACACGGCGGATATCGGCGATGAAGCCCATGTCGAGCATCCGGTCGGCCTCGTCCAGCACCAGGACCTCGACCTGTTTCAGATCGACGTTGCCCTGCTGCGCATGATCGAGCAGCCGTCCCGGCGTCGCCACCAGGATGTCGACGCCGCGGCGCAGAGCTTCGATCTGCGGATTGATGCTGACGCCGCCGAAGATCACCAGCGTGCGCAGCTGCAGATACTTGCCGTAGCTCTTGATGCTGTCGGCCACCTGTGCGGCCAGCTCGCGCGTGGGAACGAGCACGACGGCTCGCGGCGAACGCGGTGGATTGCGCAAAGCGTGCAGCCGCTGCAACAGCGGCAATGTGAAACCGGCCGTCTTGCCGGTACCGGTCTGCGAGCCGGCCAGAATGTCGCGGCCGGCCAGGATTTCGGGAATGACGCGCGCCTGCACCGGGGTCGGTTGCAAATAGTTGCGATCAACGAGCGCACGAGTGAGTTCGGGCATGAGCCCGAGAGCAGCGAATGGCATAAACAAAGATTCCTCTGCCAGCCTGCACGCGATGCCGGGCATCGCGGGTCCAGTAGAGGCGGGAGACAATTCGTAGGCAGGCGTTGGGACGCCTTCGGACCACGAGCGGTGAACGAGCTGACCGGACGGCAGCTTGAGAGGGCGGCACTGTACAGAAATCGGCGGCGGATTGCACGACTGCCGCCGGCTTTCGTCACACGCCCTTGGCTTGCCTCCCCCCGCAGGGCCTTGCTCAGGCCCTGCGACCCGGCTCATCTGCGCCGATACTGCACCAGCGGCACCAGCACCCCGAACTGGGTGTACAGCTCCTGTGCGCGCAGATTGTCGCTCTCGGTGTGCCAGTAGACCCGCGGGGCGCCGCGCTCATCGGCAGCCCGGAAGACGGCTTCGATCAGGGCCCGGCCGGCACCGTGGCCGCGGGCGGCCGGCTCGACGAACAGGTCCTCGAGATAGCAGTAGCCGGCGATCGACCAGGTCGAAAGATGGAAGTGGTAGTGAGCGATGCCGACGATGCGCTGCTCGGCATCGAGCGCCGCGAATCCATAGGGCTGGTCCTGCGGGTCCATGAGCCGCCGCCAGGTCGCCTCGGTGATCGCCGGCGGCAGATCGATCCCATAGAACTGCAGATAGCTCGCCCACAGCTCGCCCCAGCGCGATCGATCGTCGGCGCACAGCGGTTGGATTTGAATGGTCATGTCTCGATATGGATCCTACTCTGCCGCCTCGATGGCCGGCGCGTACCGGCGGAAGTAGTCGCTATTCTCCCGCAGCATCTGCGCGACCGCATGCCGCTTCTGTGGGTCGCTGCCGGCCAGCGTCAGCAACTCGTCGGCGGATCGTTGCAGCGCCGTCACGGCGGCGCGGTTACGTGGATGCAGCGCATATGCGCGGGAGTACTGAACGATCGACGCCTGCAAGGCGCCGACGTTGCCATCGCTCTTGTAGAAGCCCCACTCCCGATCGCCATCGCTCATGCTTTCGGTGAATTCCCGCTGCGTCTGCGCCGACAGCTGCGCGAACGGGACCGCCGGCCCCGCTTCGCGATAGCTCTGATACCAGAAATACCCCGCCGCCAAGGCCAGCACGGCCGCTGCCGCCACGCTGACCTTCTGCAGCGTGCCGACGCCGCGAAACGCCTTGAGAAATTCGCCGGCGTCCTGCGGGCGGTTGCTGCGGTCGAACGACAGGCAGCGCTCGAGCGCCCTGGCCTCGTGCAGCTTCAGGCCCTTGAGCGGCGGCGGCTTGAGCTTGAGCTTGCGTGCGGTGGGTACCGCGTGCCGCTGATAGGGATGCAAACCGGTGAGCAGCTCGTAGCCGACGATGCCGAGCGCGTACATGTCATCGGCCGGATGCGGCTCCAGGCCATCGACCATTTCGTCGGTGGCGTAGGCCTCGGTATAAGCGCCGAGAGCGCCGGCGTCGAACACGTCCTGATTCTCTGCCGTGCCCGGGCCAGGAACGGCGCGCGCGATGCCGAAGTCGAGAATCTTCGGCGTGCCGTCCGCAGTGATGAAAACATTGCCGGGCTTCAGATCGGAGTGGACGATGCCCTTGCGGTGCGCATACGCCAGTCCTTCGGCGATGCCGCGGATGATGGGCAGCGCCGCTTCCCGGCCGATGCCCTTGCCGCGAGCCTCGCGCACGATCGCCTCCAGCGCGCGACCTTCGAGCAGCTCCATCGTCAGGTACACCGCATCACCGTCGCGGTCGAAATCGAAGACGGTGACCACGTTGGGATGCGCGAGCGTCTGTGCCTTGCGCGCTTCGCGCTGCAAGGCCATGAACGACTGGGGATGACGCCGGAACTCCGCGTTAAGCATTTTCAGCGCCACGCGCGGACGCGGATCCTTCGCTTCCTGCTTGCGCCGGTCGACGGCGCTGAACACCAGCCCCATGCCGCCCTTGCCGATCAGCGCCTCGAGCACGAACCGCTGCTTGACCACCGAGCCCGGCTGCAATGGACCGCGATGCGGCTCATCGACCTGCGTGAGCGACTGCACCAGCCGCTCGCTCATGACCTGGGTCTGGTCCGAAGACTGCAGCGCGGCCGCGCCAGGCTCCAGGGCTTGCGTGACAGACGGCGTCTCCGCTGCTCGCACTGCGGTAGGCGGCACTTGCCGCTGCGTCGCGTCTTGCATCGCGATGGTGGCGTCGGCTTCGGCCGAAGACTGGGGAACGCCGCTCTCCGGCGCAGGATCCTGCCGCATCGACTCAGCTCGCCTCGATCACCACGATGGTGACATTGTCGCGCGCACCGGCGGCCAGTGTCGCGTCGAGCAGCGCCTGTGCGGCCTGATGGACATTGCCGGTACCAAGCAAGGTAGCGATCTGAGCCGGAGACACTTCGCGCGTCAGACCGTCCGAGCACAGCAGGTAGCGATCGCCGAGCCGCACGCGGCCGCGCCGGACATCGAGCTGCAAAGTATCTTCGCCACCGACGGCGCGCATGATGGAGTGATCATCCTCCACCTCCTCGTCTTCAGCGAGCATCTGCGCCGCCCAGGTGTGATCGACGGTGAGCTGCACCAGCTGCCGATGCCGCAGGCGATAAAGCCGGCTGTCACCCGCCCACAGGACCGCGCACGCGGTTCGCTTCACCGCGAACACCACGACCGTGCTGCCGCTTTGCACTGGATCGACGGGCCGCACCGCAGCGGCATACAGGCGGGTGTTGACCTGGCTCAGGCGCAGCTGGATCTCGGCCAGGGTTGCGTCCAGCTTGGCGCCGGGCATCAGATCGGCCAGCACCTCGCACACCATGCGGCTGGCCACGTCGCCATCGCTGTGGCCTCCCATGCCGTCGGCGACCGCCCACAACCGCACCTCGCTGCGGTCCACGAAGGCATCCTCATTGACGGTGCGCACGCGCCCGACATGCGTCAGCGCCGCCGAGGAGTACTCGGGATGGATGTCTTCTTCGACGACCGTGTCTTCCAGCAATGCCGTCCCCGTTACCTTCTTCGCATCCCAGTTATCCTGGGATCGGCCAGCCAGGCCCGGCATGATTCTCGCCCCCAGTCGTCCATGATCCGGGGGGGTGTTGTCACCGGGCTTGGCCGGCGGCTGATGATCGCTGATAGGGGCTGGATCCGGAGTTCCTCCGAGGTCGCTCGTAACGTGGATGCCGAGATCAGTCGCCATGTGTCGCTGGCCGACCGTGTCAATCTGAAGGAGTACGCATGACTGATCTCGATCAGCATGAAGCCATCCAAGTCTTCGTCGGCGTCGACGTAGGCAAGGGCGCGCATCATGCCGTTGCCTTGGACCGCTCCGGCAAACGCCTGCTCGACAGCGCGCTGCCGAACGATGAAGCAAAACTGCGAGCGTTGATCGGCAACCTCAAAGAGCATGGCGCAGTCCTGCTCGTGGTCGATCAACCCGCCACGGTGGGTGCGCTGCCCGTCGCGGTCGCTCGCGATGAAGGCGCTCTGGTCGCCTATCTGCCGGGGCTGGCGATGCGACGCATTGCCGATCTGCACGCTGGTGAAGCCAAGACCGATGCGCGCGACGCTTACATCATCGCCGAAGCGGCGCGCAGTCTGCCGCATACCCTGCGCTCGTTGAAGCTTGCCGATCATGACGTCGCCGAGCTGACGATGTTGTGCGGCTTCGATGATGATCTGGCCGGACAGATCACGCAGACCAGTAATCGCATCCGAGGGCTGCTCACACAGATCCATCCGGCGTTGGAACGCGTCGTTGGCCCGCATTTGGATCATCCGGCGATGCTCGATCTGATCGAGCGCCATCCCTCGCCCGCGCAGCTCGCCTCGATGAGTGAGAAGCAACTGGCCAATCGCCTCGCCAAACTCGCTCCGCGCGTGGGCAAGACCTGGGCTGCCCAGATCGTCCAGGCGCTCTCGGAACAAACCGTCGTGGTACTGGGCACCCAAGCCGCCACCATCGTGCTGCCGCGCCTCGCACAGCAGTTGGCCGCGCTGCGTCGTCAGCGCGAGGACGTCGCCCGAGAAGTCGAGCAACGGGTGCTTGCACACCCTCTTCATCCGGTCCTGACCAGCATGCCAGGAGTCGGCATCAGGACCGCGCGCCTCCTCCTCGACATCGGCGACGGCTCGGCGTTCCCCACCGCCGGGCACCTAGCCGCCTACGCCGGACTGGCCCCAGTCACCCGCAGATCCGGCTCCAGCATCCGCGGCGAACACCCCTCCCGCAGCGGGAACAAACACCTCAAACGGGCGTTGTTCCTCTCCGCGTTCGCAGCCCTCCACGACCCCGACTCACGCGCCTACTACGACCGCAAACGAACAGCAGGAAAGAAACACAACGCCGCCATCATCTGCCTCGCCCGACGCCGCGTCGACGTCCTCCACGCAATGCTCCGCAACGGCACCCACTACCAGCCAAGAACCCCAGCC
>JBDHQY010000235.1:0-4839 GCA_039807315.1 Steroidobacter sp.
GGCGCTTGAAGTCGCGCCCTTGCGCCCTTCGGCTTCCGCTTTGGGGGAGCATCGGCCTGCCGTACTGGTATTCATCCGCGACCCCCAAGCACCGATCGCCGCCGCACGGCTGCGCGAGCTATTCGGCCTCACACGCACCGAAGGTGCGGTTGCCGCCGCTCTGGGTGGTGGAGCATCGCTCGAAGACATCGCGACAGGCATGGGTATCGGCCTTGCGACAGTACGCAGTCACCTCAAGCGCATCCTTGCCAAGACGGGCACGCACCGGCAGGCGCAAGCCGCGGCCTTGCTCGCCCGTAGCGTCTCGACCTCGACGAATTCGGATCAGTGACCGGCGGACGTGTCCGGTTCGGCTATTGCCGAGCCGGGGACGCTTTCGCCCGCGGCTGCCCGGCTAACCGTCGTAGATTCCCGAGCGCCGGCCACAGTGCGAGAGCAAGCATGGCCGCGCAAAACGATACCAGCGGCCAATTACCCACGTGCGCATAAGGAGTCAGCCCGGTACGTGGTTGCACCACGCCGGTCAAAACACCCGGCTTGAAGCGCGGCAGCGTTTTCTCGACCTTGCCGCTGGCGTCGATGATGGCCGAGATACCGTCGTTCGCAGCACGCAGCAGCGGACGCTGCGCCTCCATGACTCGCATGCGACTGATCTGCAGGTGTTGCGGCGCGGCCGTGGTATCGCCGAACCAGGCATCGTTGGTGACATTGATCAGCAGCGTCGCCTCCTTCAGCACGCTCAGCTGCTCGGAGCCGTAGGCATCCTCGTAGCAGATCGTTGCGCCGATTCTCTGACCGGCTGCGTGCAACGCCGGCTGATGGCGCGCACCCGCAGTGATATCCGAGTACGGCAAGCTCTGCAGCCGCATCCATTCGCGTACGAATCCGGGCACCGGGAAGAACTCGCCGAAAGGCACCAGGCGGCGCTTGTCGTACCAGTGCAGTTCCTGGTCCAGCGACAGCAGACCGTTGCGAACGTCGTCGGCGTTGTCGCCGTAGTGAAGCAGACCAGTGATCAGGGTCGAGTTCTTGGCACGCGCCGCCGACCACATGAAGGAAAGATAGTCGCGCAGCTGTTCCGGCATGTCCGGCAGCGCGGCTTCGGGCCAGAGAATGATGTCGTTGCCCAGATGCGGCAGCGTCAGGTCGCGATACAGCTGCAGGGTCGAATCGCGATACTCCTCGCTCCACTTCACGTCCTGCGGCACGGCGCCCTGCACCACCGCGACCGTCAACGGACCGTTCACCGGCTGCGTCCAGTCGTGCTGCCACAAAACGCCGCCGCTGCTCCAGATCGCCGCGACAACGACGGCCGCGACCGGCCGCTGACGCGACGATCCACCGAGCAATACCACGATGGCGCCTGCCGAAATCGCCACCAGCAGACTGATCGTGTACACGCCACCGACCGGCGCGAAGCCCGCCAGCGGCGTGTCGGTCTGCGAATAGCCGAGCGCAAACCACGGAAAGCCGCTCAGGAACCAGCCGCGGAACCATTCGAGCAGCGTCCATGCAGCGGGAAGAACCAGCAGCAGAAAGAGAAGAGAGATTGGATGGCCGCGCCGCTGCGCCCCGCCTGTCGACACTTCGTCGGCAAGCGCAGCGGCGGACTCGCGAGCATTCAGGGCCGGCGCCGAAAAAAACGGACTGAGCCAGCGGCCGATCGCATGACCGAGCAGGCCGCAGTAGCCGCCGATGATGGCGACCATGCCGAACATCAGGAAGATCGCGATCCAGGCCGGCGCGTGCCCGATCTCGTGGATGGTGTCGTACAACCAGTAGGTGCCGGCGAGAAACATGCCGGCGGTGAACAGGAAACCGAATTTAGCCGCCAGCCGCGGCGGTGCGTATTGCCAGGCGGCGAACAGGTAGGCCAGGCACAGGATCGCCAGCGGCCACCACTCGAACGGCGCGAACGCCAGCGACGACACCGCCCCCGTCGGCAGCGCCAGCCACAGCGCCTGGCGCGACTCGAAGAAATGCCTCATCCGCCACCGCGAGGCGACGCTTGGCCAGGCCCTTTTCCTTGCTTGTTCGCGGCCAACACCGGCTCCTTCATGCTTCGTCAGCAGCGATGTCCTGCGGCGTGATCACGCGCAACGTATCGAGGCGACGCCGGTCGGCGCGCAACACCCGGAACTCCAAGCCGCCGAGCTCGAAGGATTCGCCACGGCGCGGCAGGCGGCTCAGGAAGTTGATGATGAGCCCGCCGATGGTGTCGAACTCCTCGTCGCTGAAAGTGGTGCCGAAGAAACTGTTGAAATCGTCGATGCGCGTCTGGCCCTTGACGCTGAACTGGCGCTCGCCTTCGCGGCGAATGTCCAGGTCGTCGTCCACGTCGTACTCGTCGCCGATGTCGCCGACGATCTGTTCCAGCACGTCCTCGATGGTCACCAGCCCCGACACGCCGCCATACTCGTCGACCACGATGGCCATGTGATGGTGGCTGGCGCGGAATTCCTTGAGCAGCTCGCTCAGGCGCTTGCTTTCCGGGATGAAGGCCGCCGGGCGCAGGCATTCCTTGATGTCGAAAGCCGCCTTGCCGCCGTTCATGAAGTAACGCAGCAGATCCTTGGCCAGCAGGATGCCGACAATCTGGTCGCGGTCCTCGCCGATCACCGGGTAGCGCGAATGGCCGGCTTCGATCACCGCCGGCAGGATTTCCTCGGGCGAGTCGTCGCGGTTGACGATCACCATCTGCGAGCGCGGCACCATGATGTCGCGCACCTGCATCTCGATGACTTCCAGCACGCCCTCGAGCATCTCGAAGGCGTCCGGATCGATGATGCCGCGCGTCTTGGCGCTGACGAGAACCTCGTTGAGATCCTCCTTGTCGCGCGGCTCGCCGCTGAAAGAGTCGGTGATCCGTTTCAGCCAGCGGCCTGTCGCACCTTGTTCCTCAGGCATAAGGATTTGCGTACCCGAAATTCGCCAGTAACGCCGTCTCGCGCGCTTCCATGACGGCCGCGTCGCGATCCAGCTCGTGATCGTATCCTAAAAGATGCAGGACGCCGTGTACCACCATGTGGGCCCAGTGCGCCTGCGCCGATTTGCCTTGCTCGCGCGCCTCGCGAACGACGACGGGGGCGCAGATGGCGAGATCGCCGAGAACCGGCAACTGTGTGGCGGGCGCCGGGAAGGAAAGCACGTTGGTGGGCTTGTCCTTGCCGCGCCAGGTGCGGTTCAGGCGCCGGCTTTCAGCAGCCCCGACCACGCGAATGGAGAGACTTGCATCTCGCATAGCGCGTACTGCGGATGCGGCCGGTTTCTGCTGCATCGCTACGATTGCCCACTCACGCAACGCCCGCGGATGCGGCACGCCGAGTCGTCGTGTCGCGAACTGAACCGTGATCTCCGGACTGCCGATGGATCGCTGCATCTTTACCGTTCGGCGGCCTCGTCCGTGTCCGGCGGGGTGGACTGCTGCGCGGCGGCCGGCGGATTGCGCTCGTACGCTTCGACGATGCGCTGCACCAGCGGATGCCGCACCACGTCCTTGGATGTGAAATGGGTGAAGGCCACGCCCGCCACGCCCGGCAATACCTTCATCGCGTTCTTCAGGCCCGAGGTCTGCTGCCTGGGCAGGTCGGTCTGGGTGATGTCGCCGGTGACCACGGCCTTGGAGCCGAAGCCCAGCCGCGTCAGGAACATTTTCATCTGCTCGACCGAGGTGTTCTGGGCCTCGTCGAGGATGATGAAGGAATCGTTGAGCGAGCGGCCGCGCATGAAGGCCAGCGGCGCGATCTCGATCACCTGGCGCTCGATGGCGCGCGCCACGCGGTCGAAACCCATCATTTCGTACAGCGCGTCGTACATCGGCCGCAGATAGGGATCGACCTTCTGCGCCAGGTCGCCCGGCAGAAAGCCGAGCCGCTCTCCCGCTTCCACCGCCGGCCGCACCAGCACGATGCGCCGCACGCGATCGGACTGGAGCGCTTCGACCGCGCAGGCGACGGCAAGGAAGGTCTTGCCCGTGCCCGCCGGGCCGATGCCGAAAGTCAGGTCGCAGGTGTGAATGTTGTGCAGATACTGCTTCTGATTCGGACCACGACCGCGAATGCCGCCGCGCTGCGTGTGAATCGGCAGATCTTCCACCGGGCGAGTCGCCGCTGCGGGGCTCGCGGACGCATCCATTGTCGCTTCCTGCAGCGCGAGGTGTACGCGGTCCGGCGTCAGCGATTCGCTGGCCGAAAGCTCGAACAGATGATGCAGCACACGCTGCGCGGCATCGGCCGCATCGGGCGGACCGGAGATTTCCATCCAGCCGCCGCGCCGCCGCACTTCCACGCCGAGGCGCTGCTCGATGTGACGCAGGTTTTCATCCAGGGGGCCGACGAAATTCGCGAGCCGGGCGTTGTCCACGGGCTCGAACGCAAGATCGCGGGTCGCTGTGGGCACGCTCATGCGAATTTCAGATCGACGGCGGGCGCGCGGCTGCCGGCTGCGGCTTCGGCACCCGTCCATCGACCGCGCAGGGAATTGCGCAAGGCTTCGGTCACCAGCACATCGGCGAACTGGCCTATCAACGCGTCAGGCCCGTCGAAGTTCACCCAGCGCATGTTCTCGGTGCGGCCGGCAAGCTGTCCGCCTTCGCGCTTCGAAGGCCGCTCCACCAGCACGCGCTGCACCGTGCCGACCATGCGATCGCTGATCGCCTTGGACTGACTGTTCAGGCGCGCCTGCAGGATTTCCAATCGCTGCTGCTTCTGCTGGTACGTCACGTCATCGGGCAGCGAGGCGGCCGGTGTGCCGGGACGACGGCTGTAGATGAAGCTGAAGGACTGATCGAAGTTGACGTCGGCGATCAGGTTCATGGTCGCCTCGAAATCGCGCTCGCTC
>JBDHQY010000236.1:0-4832 GCA_039807315.1 Steroidobacter sp.
TAGCGTTACTCGGTCATGGGGGCACCGGCGGCCCTTGGAAGGCCCGTGGTGCCCGGCGCGCGTGCTCATTTGCTCGACGGCCGGCCCAAAAAGGGGCGCAAAGTATAGCAGCCGCCGCCGTCCGGGCAGCTGGGCCGGCTGCAATAACCCGCG
Source organism: Steroidobacter sp. (assembly GCA_039807315.1). Taxonomy (GTDB): domain Bacteria; phylum Pseudomonadota; class Gammaproteobacteria; order Steroidobacterales; family Steroidobacteraceae; genus Steroidobacter. The sequence goes on from JBDHQY010000236.1 coordinate 154, forward strand.
GGGAGACGCCTAGGGAAGGTCTGAATTACTCGTCACTCCCGCACGTGCCGGAATGCATCGCGCTGATTGGGATGGATTGCCGCCCCCGATCAAGTCGAGGGCAGGCTCTGCACGGGGATGACCAGGAACGAGAAAACCAGAGCAGGCCTGGTCCTGGCGGCAGATTCACTGCCCGGGCCGGCTCCGCGGTTCATCGCCGCCGCTCGATGCGCGGCCAGCTTTCCGAGGTCGTGTCGTAGCGATGTCAGGCAGACCGAGAGCGTGGCGGATCGCCATCGCGCTGATGGCGACCCTGTCGGGGCTGTCGGCGCAAACCGCGGTCACGGCGACGCCGGCGGAGACGGCCGCCAAAGAGGCGCAGCTCAAGCAGATCCGCGGCCGGATCGATTCGATCCGCAAGTCCATCCACACCGAAGCCGAGCGGCGTGATTCGCTGGCAGCGGCACTGAAGGAATCGGAGCTGGCGATCCAGTCTGCCCGCGAACGGCTGTCGGACGTCCGCGAGAAGCGGCTGGCGGCGCAGAACCGTCTGCGCGAGCTGCAGGACGAGCGCAACGAAACCCAGCGCAAGATCGACGCTGAACGCGATGCGCTGGCCAGCGAGCTGCGCGTGGCCTACATGAATGGCCGCCAGGAGCAGCTCAAGGTACTGCTAAACCAGGGCGATCCGGCGCAACTCGGCCGCATCATGGCCTACTACGGCTATTTCGGCCGTGCCCGCGCCGAGCGCATCACCGCCATCACCGAGCACCTGGCGCACCTGGACCTGCTGGCCGAGAACATCGCGGCCGAAACCCAGAAATTGCAGGCCCTCGAGGCTGACAACACCCGTGAGGTCCAAGCGCTGGCCGGCGCGCGCGATCGCCGCAAGGTGACGCTGGCGCAGGTGCAATCCACCATCAAGTCGCGCAATGACGAGCTGGTGCGAGTACAGCGCGAGGCGCAGGCACTGGAAAAGCTGATCGAACAGCTGCGACGCGCCATCGAGGAATTTCCCGATCTCGCCGGCCAGCCGTTCGCGCGCGTGAAAGGCAAGCTGCCCTGGCCGGTAAAGGGCGCGCTGCTGGCCCGTTTCGGGCAGGTGCGCTCCGGCGGTCCGCTGAAATGGCAGGGCCTGGTGATCGCAGCGGATCGCGGTACCCAGGTGCGCGCTCTCTTCCCGGGCCGGGTGGTGTATGCCGACTGGCTGCCCGGGCTGGGGCTGTTGCTCGTGCTGGACCACGGCGGCGGCTACATGAGCCTGTACGGCCACAACGAGCAGCTGTATCGCCGCGTCGGCGATCGCGTGACGGCGGGTGACGTGCTGGCGGCCGTGGGTGACGCAGCCGGTCTGGGCAGACCCGGCCTGTACCTGGAGATCCGCAAAGGCCGGCAGGCGCTGGATCCGGCGACCTGGCTGGCTAAACCCTGACCGCGCACACTGCGCCGCAACGGTGGCATTCGGCTATTTGGCGGCTGCGGGTGCTGTGTCGAGATCCGCTGCAAGCCGGTTCTGCCCCGCTGAAGCGTGACCCCGGTCACGCCACGGCAGCGGATGCTTCCGCGCCAGGCCTTTTCGGCCCCGGTGCGACTGCGACCGGGCGAAAACTGCGGCCGACTTCAAGGAACCTCGCACGCGGCGCGGCCCATGATGCCTCGCGTATTTTCCGGGGAGGCACAGACCCTTAGAACGGGCGGGAAGCGAGCCGTGGCCACCATTCGCGACGATGACGACACCATAGAAGCATCAGCTCTCTCGACCTCCCTGGACCCGTATGGCCAGCTGATGAAGATGCTGCTGCCGCGGGCGCTGAGCATCGCCATCTACGACCGCATGGCCGTGCCGCTGTGGCTGGCGGATGGCGCCGGCGGGCCCGACCTGCCGCAATTGGCCGAAGAAGCGCTGGCTGCCGCCCGCAGCGGCGAATCCGATCCGGACGAACGCGATGGCTTCGCGCGGTCCTGGGAAGGCGACACCGCCTATGTATTCATCCTGCGCGACGCTGCCCAGCTGCTCGGTGCCGTGGTGCTTGCCTGTCGCGATTCCGGCAGTGGTGCACGGCCCTTCTCGCTGCTCGCCGGCTTGTTGCGGCCGGCCCTGGAGGTGCTGAGCCGCGAGCTGGTCCACCAATACAACATCGGGGATCTGCAGAAGAACCTTTCCTCGCGCGACGGCGATCTAGCGCTGCTGCTGGATGCCAGCGGCGCGTCCGAAGAAAAAGGCAGCGACGATTTCGAGCAGCTGCTGCGCAACTGCGTCAGTCATCTGAACTGCGCGCTGGGCACGCTGATGATTCCCGACAAGAAGATCACCGTTTCGCATTCGGCGATTGCGGCGAACCGCAGCGCCGATGCGGAGTTGCTCGAGCGCACGCAACGTCATTTGTTCGCGTGGGTGCAGGTGCAGCGTCGTACGCTGACGCTCAACAAGGCGCCGCCGAACAGCCCGCTGGGCACCTTGCCCTACAAGATCCTTGCCTGCCCGATCCGGCATGGCGCGGAACCGGTCTCGGGAATTCTGGTGCTGTTCCGGCCGATGTCGGCCGCCGATTTCGACATGCGCCAGGTGCGCATCGTCGAGACGATGGCCCGCCGTGTCGCCTACGTTCTGCAGAACGCCTACGATCCGGCGACCGGCCTGCTCACACGTCCCGCATTCGAGCAGCGCGTACTGGCCACGCTCAACGATGTGAAGGGTCAGCACTGCGTCGGCTATGCCGACGTCGATCGACTGCATCTGATCAACGACAATCACGGCATGCATGTCGGCGACCAGGCGCTCGAGCGTATCGCCGAGACGATTCGCTTGAGCCTGCCGCCGAACGTCATCGCCTCGCGCATTTCCGGCGACCGGTTCGCGCTGTTCTTTCCGAGCACCGGCCTGCAGGCGGCCGAGCGTTTCCTGGCCGGCCTGTGTCAACGCATCGAAACGCTCGATTTCCGCCCCGCCGGCCGTCAGCTCGAGCTGTCGATGAGTTTCGGCCTGGCGAGCGTGCCACAGACGAAATTCCCACTGTCGCATGCGCTGGCGGCGGCGGAAGCCGCGTGCAAGGCAGCCAAGGATCGCGGCCGCGGCCGTGTCGAGCTGTACCAGGATGCCGACCAGAGCATCATCAAGCGCTACGAGGACGTGACCATCGTCGGCGACCTGCGCGAGGCCATCGCCAGCGACCGTTTCCGCATGGAGGCGCAGCCGCTGGTGCAGCTCGACAGCGACGGTCCGGTGCGGCGCTTCGAGCTGCTGTTGCGCATGATCGATCCGAACGGCGGCAGCATCGCGCCGGACAAATTCCTGTCGGCGGCCGAGCGCTATCAGCTCGGCACCGATATCGATCGCTGGGTAGTGCAGTACACGCTGGAAATCCTGTCCTCGGCGGCGCCGGTACTGCAGAGCCTGGGGGCGTGTTTCGCCATCAATCTGTCGGGACAGTCGGTGGGCGACGAGGATTTCCCGGTCTTTCTGCAGGGCAAGCTGCGCGAATACGCCTTGCCGCCCAGCCTGCTGTCGTTCGAGATCACCGAGACCGCGGCGGTTGCCAACATCGTGCGCGCCGAAACGCTGATCCGCCGGCTGCAGGAGCTGGGCCACAAGATCGCGCTGGACGATTTCGGACGCGGCCTGTCCTCGCTCACCTATCTGAAGTCGCTGCCGGTGTCGGAACTGAAGATCGACGGTGGGCTGGTGCGCGACCTGGCGGGTCCGGATCCGATCGCCAACGGCCGCTCGCAGGCCATGGTGACGGCCATCGTGCAGCTGGCGCAGGCCATGAAACTCAAGACCACCGCGGAGTGCGTCGAGAATCAGGACATCCTGGCGACGGTGAGCGCTGTGGGCGTGGATTACGGGCAGGGCTTTGCCATCGGCCGGCCGCGGCCGCTGGAGTCGGTGCTGCAGGAGTTGCTGCACAGCGCCGGCGTCAACCGTCCTCCCGGTTCACCGCGGCCGTCGCGCCTGGCCGGTTTGTGAGCCGCAAGCGCCTCAGGCTGAAGAACATCTTTCAGGGTTTGCCTGTGTCTGCCAGCCGCGTTGGCCCGCGCGCAAGCTCTGTACTATTCTCGGACCCGACCCGGCCAGAACCTTTTTCCCGATGACTCGCCTGCCCAAGCCGCTGCGCATCCTGCTGCTACTCGCGATCGGCATGCTGCTGGGCGCCGGCCTGTCCGTCGGTCGCAGCGTCAAGGCGGATCGCGGCAGCGAACAGGGAGCCGCCGCTGCGCAAGCCGCCATGCCCTGGCAGCAGACACGGCTGCTGGCCGAAGTGCTGGAGCATGTGCGCGCCGAATACGTCGACGACATCTCCGACCAGGAACTGATCGAAGCGGCGATCCGCGGCCTGATCGCCGACCTGGATCCGCACTCGGCCTTTCTCGATGCGGAAGAGCTCAACGAGATCCGCATCAGCACCGCCGGTGAATATTCCGGCGTCGGCATCGAGGTTGCGTTGGAGAACGGCGCGGTCAACGTGGTCACGCCGATCGAAGGCGGTCCGGCGGCGCGCGCCGGCGTGCTCGCCGGCGACAAGATCGTCGCGGTGGACGAAGTCCCGGTCGATGTCGATAACTTGAACGACACCATCGACCGCATGCGCGGCAAGCCGGGCTCGAAAGTGAAGATCACGGTCGCTCGCGGCGAAGCGTCCGGCCCGCTGCATTTCACGCTGGCACGCGCCGCGGTGCAGGTCCACAGCGTGAAGCAGCAG